>DATLKW010000250.1:0-10030 GCA_035538175.1 Gemmatimonadales bacterium
ATGAGCAGGAGGAACGTGCCGTGCATGTACAGACCGATGCCCGCGATCGTGCCGAGCTTCCAGGACCATTTCATGGGCCCCCCCCTCCCCTGAGCGCCGACGCTCAAACGGCGGAATATGGTCCCCGGACCGACCGGCCGCTCGATCGCGACCGCCCAAGCGCCGCCGACCGGGGGGAGCGACCGGCCGACCGGCCGCCCGGGCCCCCGCCCCCTGCAACCTTCCCTCGAGCCCGCTCATCTGTATCTGTAGCCCTCTTACGCCTGTAGCCCTCTCCCGTTCACGAGGTCGCTATGCTCACACCGTTCCTCGCCGTCGCCACAATCGCCCTCGGCGCCCCCGGCACGCCGAGTTCCCCCATGGACTCGAGCGCGATTGCGCGCGTGTTGCTGCTCCTCCGGTCCGCCGACACCACCGTCTGCGAACTCGCTGCTGAGACGATCGGCAACTCGTGGGGCATGCGTTGGGGGTCGGACCTCCTGCCCATGCCCATGCCGATGCCCATGCCCACCCCGATGCCCATGCCGATGATGCGGCATGGGAGCTTCAGGGTGCCCCACCCGCACGTGCACATCCGTCACGGATGGTGGAGCGATGAGCCCGCCACCCTGGGGGCCTTCCGCCCATTCCTGCGGGACGAGAGCCGGTGCGTGCGGAACCTCGCCGCTCGCGTCCTCGGCCGGGCGCGCGCGGCGGGAAGCTACGACGCGTTCCTCGCGCTCCTGCGCGATGCGAGCCCCGGGCTCCGAGAGACCGGAGCGCTCGGCCTGGGTGAGCTCGACGACCAGCGCGCGCTCGGGTCCCTGCAGGAGGCGCTGCGCGACCGGGATCCAGGGGTCCGGGCGGCGGCGGCTCGCGGGTTGGGGGAGATCGACGACTCGAGCTCGGTCGGCCCGCTCGCGCGCGTGCTCACGGACGAATCTGAGCACGTCCGGCTCGCGGCTGCGTGGGCGCTGGGTTCGATCGACGCCCCGGGCGCGATTGAGCCGCTCGGCCGAACCCTGCACGATCGCTCGTCGACCGTGCGCACGATGGCCGCTTGGGCTCTCGGGGCGCGCGCGAGCCGCAGCGCCGTCACCGCCCTAGGCGGGGCGCTCAAAGATCCGTCCCCCGCGGTGCGACGTGTGGTCGCGTGGGCACTGGGTCAGGCGGGGGGGCAGGACGCGGTCGATCAGCTCCAACCGCTCCTCGGTGATTCCGATCCCGCGGTCCGAGTGGCAGCGGCGCACGCGCTGGGCGAGATCGGCAGCTCCGAGGCCGTGCCCCACTTGAGCGCGCTGGTGCGCGACACGTCACGCGAGGTGAGGCGCACGGCGATCTGGGGGCTCGGACAAAGCGGCGACCGAGCAGCCGTCAGCGCACTCGGGGGCGGACTCAAGGACCGGGACGCCGACGTCCGCCAGCTCAGCGCGTGGGCTCTCGGTGAGGTGGGAGACGCCAGCGCCGTGGCCCTGCTCGCAGGGGCCCTGAAGGACGCCGAGCCGGAGGTGCGCGGCGCCGCCGCCTGGGCCCTGGGCCAGATCGGGAGCGCGGAGGCGCGCGCGCCGCTCGAGACAGCCCTCAAGGACTCGAGCCCCGAGGTGCGTGCGGCCGCGCAATGGGCGCTCGACCAGATCGACGACGACGGCCACCGCGGACCGCGGCCGAGACCCCGGGTGCGGGTGCGGGGTGGGATCTGAACACCGGTCGGGCCAGGCCTGAGCTGCGCGTGTAGGAGCTACCGACCAGCGCCGGCCCGGTCGACGACCGGGCCCTACGCGGGCAGGCGCCCCTTGAGGCTCTCGCGGCTAAAGGGCCCGGGCTCCGCAATCAAGGCGCGCGCGGCATCGACCTGGCCCCACGTGTTCCACAGGAGCACGCCGCGCACCCGGCCGCCCTTCAGGTAGTAGACCACGCCTTCGCGAAACGGGACCTTCCAGTCGGCCACCGCTTCGAGACGGGCATCCACCTCCCCCACGGCTTCGTAGCCCAAGTCGAAGAGGTCGGAGTAGAAGAACGGAAGGTGGTGATACGGCGTGGTCTTCCCCGCCATGTTCTCGCCCGCGACGCGACCCATCGTGTTGGCGTTATCCTCGTGCTCGACTCGCAGGCGGGACTCTAAGGCGGGGTTCGAGAAATTGGCCACGTCCCCAGCCGCGTAGACGTCGGGGTGGGTCGTACAGCAATACTCATTCACGACGATCCCGTTGTCGATCCGGAGGCCCGCGTGTTCCGCGAGCTCGACCGCAGGCTGAATCCCGAGTCCCGCGACGAGCAGGTCGGCGCTGAACTCCTGTTCCTTCGTCGTACGCACCAGCACCCGGCCCTCGCGCGAGATCAGGCCCGCCAGGCCATCGCCCATCCGCATCTCGACGCCCTTCTGCCGGTAGTAGTCCACCAGGAAGCGTGACAGGTCCGCGGGAAAGATGCGCGCGCCGAGCCCTTGCTCGGGCACGAGCATGACGACGTCGCGCCCGTTCATCCGCAGCGCGGCCGCGATCTCGCTTCCGATGAACCCGCCGCCGATCACGGCAAAGCGCATCTCCTGCTGGGCCGCGGCCCGCAGTCGGCGGTAGTCGGCGAGGGTGCGATAATAGATGACGGAGGCCGAGTCGATGGGGAGGTGCCGAGGCACGGCTCCGGTGGCAAGGAGGAGCTTCCGAAAGCGGTACACCGTGCCCTGATCGTCCGTGACGGTGTGCGCCGCGAGGTCGATCGTCTTCGCGCGACGGCCGAGATGCAGCGCCGCGAGTCCCGCCGCTGCCTTGCGCCAGATGCTATCCTCAGGCTCCCCTTTCCAGAGCCCTTTCGTCAGCGGGGGGCGGTTGTAGGGCGGATCGGGTTCGGCGGCAATCAGCCCGATCGTCCCGCCGGGATCCACGTCCCGAATCCCCTGCACCGCCGCATCCGCCGTCATGCCGCCACCAACGATCATGTAGGTGTAGTCGGTCATGCGCCCCCCTCGCGCGCCCACGGTCCCGTCCAACCCTACCGCATCATGGCGCCCGACGCTGCGGTTCGGGCACCGCGCCCGGCGTCGTACCCTCCCTTGTCAGACCAGCTTGATCCGCGAAACGTCTAGTGTGGGTTTGGGGAAACGCATATCGAGGGCGTCGAGCGTCTCGACGAGCACCGTCGCCACCGCCACGTTGCGGACCCACTTCCTGTCTGCCGGCACCACGTACCACGGCGCTTCGGCGGTCGAGCACCGACTCAGTACTTCCTCGTAGGCCACCGTGTACTCGTCCCAGCGGTCCCGATCCGCAAAGTCGCTCGGGGACAGTTTCCACTGCTTCGTTGGGTTGTGTAGCCGCTCTTCCAAGCGCTTCCGCTGCTCGCCCTTGCTGATGTGCAGGAAGAACTTCACGACCACGACCCCGCTGTCGACGAGCAGGTGCTCAAACCGGTTGATCTGCTCATACCGACGGGACCACACCTCCTTGGGCACGAGCTTCCGGACACGGACGGCGAGCACCTCTTCGTAGTGCGATCGATTGAAGATGGCGACGTCCCCGCGAGGGGGCACGGCCTGGTGCACGCGCCAGAGGAAGTCGTGGTCCCCTTCTGCAGGGGTGGGCTCCCTGAAGGCGGTCACCCGCGCGCCCTGCGGGTTGAAACCCCGCATGACGTGACGAATCGTCCCGTCCTTGCCCGCGCCGTCCATGCCCTGGAGCACAACGAGCAAGGAGCGCCGGTGCTCGGCATACAAGAGGTACTGCAGCGCATCGAGACGCGCTATGCCCTTCTCGGTTTCCTCCGCGGCTGGCTCCTTCTCATATCCGAGCGTGTCAGCGGGGTCCCAGTCGGCAAGGCCCACCCGTTTTCCCGGTCGGACAATCAGCTTGTCACGCAACGTCATCGGCTCGGAGCTCGCACGCGAGTTCGGGCGAAGCTAACGCGCCCGCCCACGCCGCTCAAATGCCCCCAGACCTGCGCCGCCTTGAGCCCCTGCCGCGCCTCCGTCCCTCTGTCGCCTCGCGGGCCCGCATCGTCCGTACCGATCCTCGCCATCCGGGCGCGCACATCTCTCGGCACAACGTGTTAGGATTCGGTGCCATGGAAGCGAACCAAGCAGACCTCTCCGGGCTGCGAATCAACCGAACGAGCGACGCGGGGTCGTCCGCCCCCACCGCCGCCGCGCACCCGTGGCGCTGGCTCCTCGGGGGTATCGTGGTCGGCGCCGTGATCGTTGGGGCCGTGCTCGGGCGCACGACGGACCTGCTCGGCTCGGCGTTGCCCGTGCGGCTGACCCGCGCCACCATCGTCTCGCCGATGCGCGCGGGAGCCGTGCTCATCGCCAGCGGCTACGTCGTCGCGCAACGCAAGGCCGCCGTCGCCTCTAAAGGCACCGGACGGCTCGTCTACTTGGGGGTCGTCGAAGGGGACCGCGTGCGCACCGGTCAGGTACTCGCCCGCATCGAAGACTCGGACGTCAAGGCGCAGCTCGCCCAGGCCCAGGCCACCCTCGAGCTCAACCGCGCCGAGCTCCAGGATGCCGAGCACTCCCTAGCCCGGGAGCGCTACCTGATGGACAGCGGGTTCACGTCACAGGCGAGTCTGGACGCCGCCCAGGCCCGCTCCCAGCGCGTGCGGGCGAGCATTGCCGTCGCCCAAGCGGCCATGGAGGCTGCCCAAGTCGCGCTCGAGAACACGGTGATCCGGGCGCCGTTCGACGGCACCGTGCTCACGAAAAACGCGGATGTGGGTGAAGTGGTGGCGCCCTTGGCGGCCAGCGCCTTCTCCAAAAGCGCCGTCGTGACGGTCGCCGACTTGTCGTCGCTCGAGGTCGAAGCGGACGTGGCGGAATCGAACCTCGAGGCGATCGGGCTCGGGCAGACCTGCGAGATCGTCCTCGACGCCTTCCCCGACGTGCGCTACCCGGCTCGGGTCGCGAAGATCGTACCCACGGCCGACCGCGCCAAGGCGACCGTGCAGGTGAAGGTCGCCTTTCGCGCCTACGACGCCCGGGTCCTCCCCGAGATGAGCGCCAAGGTGCACTTTCTGCCCCGGCCCTCCCTGACCGGGGCCGACACCACCCCGGTCCTCGTCGTCCCCGCGAGCGCGGTGGTCCAGCGAAACGGACAGGCGGTCGTCTACGTCGTACAGGACGGCCGCGCCGTGGAGGTCGCGGTGACCGTGGGCCGCCAGGTCGGCTCAGGAGTCGCCATCCGCGACGGTCTCACGGCCGGCACCGCCGTGATCGACAGCGTCGCCGACCGCGTGCGGCGCGGCGCCAAGGTCACCGTCGAATAACAGTCGCATCCTCGAGGAGTGCATGCCTACATCGATCGTCCAAATCCGCGACGTCTCGAAGGCCTATCGCCGCGACAGCTTGGAAATCCCCGTCTTGCGGGACATCTCGCTCGAAGTCCCGGAGGGCGAGTTCCTCGGCCTCATGGGGCCCTCGGGCTCCGGGAAGACCACGCTCTTGAACCTGATCGCCGGCATCGATCGACCCGATGCGGGCAGCATCTCAGTCGCGGGCACCGACGTCACCAAGCTCAGCGAGTCGCAGCTCGCCCGCTGGCGGGCGACCCACATCGGGTTCGTGTTCCAGTTCTACAACCTGATTCCCGTGCTCACCGCGTTCGAGAACGTGGAGCTGCCGCTCCTCCTGACCTCGCTCTCCAAAGCCGAGCGGAAAAAGCACGTCGAGACCGCCCTCACGCTCGTGGGACTGGGCGATCGCCTGCAGCACTACCCGCGCCAGCTCTCCGGTGGCCAGGAGCAGCGCGTCGCCATCGCGCGCGCCATCGCGACCGACCCCACGATCCTCGTGGCCGACGAGCCCACTGGCGATCTCGACCGTAAGTCGGCCGAGGAGGTCTTGACCCTCCTCGAACGGCTCAATCGCGAGTTCAAGAAGACCATCGTCATGGTGACCCACGATCCGCACGCCGCCGAGCGCGCGCACCTCGTGCGCCACTTGGACAAGGGCGAACTGCAATGAGGGCCCAACCGTGAAGCTCTTGCGCCTCGTCTTCAAGAATCTGCTCCGGCACCGTCTCCGGACGGGGCTCACCATCGTCGGGATCGCCACCGCCGTCATGGCGTTCGGCCTGATCCGCACCATCGTGGACGCCTGGAACGCCGGGGTCACGGGCGCGGCCGCGAACCGCATGATCACGCGCCACCGGGTGTCGCTGGTCTTCCCGATTCCCCTCCCCTACAAAGACGAAATCGCCAAGATCCCCGGGGTCACCGGCGTCTCGTGGGCGCACTGGTTCGGGGGCGTGTACGGCGACCCGAACGACTTCAAGAACTTTTGGGCGCGCTTTGCCGTCGATCCGGAGACGTTCTTCGATCTCTACCCCGAATACCAAGTGCCCCCGGACCAGATGGCCGCGTTCAAGAAGGAGCGCAACGCCTGCATCATCGGCCGCAAGCTCGCCCAGCAGCACGGTTTCAAGCTCGGCGACGTCATCACGATGAACGGCGACATCTATGCCGGACGCTGGCAGTGGGTCGTGCGCGGGATCTACACCGGCCGGGAGCCGTCCACCGACGAGACCCAGATGTTCTTCCAGTACGCCTACTTGTTCGAGCAAGTCCGACAAAACGAGCCCGGCCGCCCGGTGGAGGTCGGGTGGTACGTCCTGCGTGTCGCGACGCCCGACGCGATGCCCCGCGTCGCGGCGGCCGTGGACGACCAGTTCCAGAACTCCCGCGCCCCCACGAAGACCGAGAGCGAGAAGGCATTCCAGCAGAGCTTCGTGCAGATGTCCTCGGCGATCATTACGTCGCTGCAGGTCATCTCGGTCGTGATCGTGGGGATCATCCTCCTCGTCCTCGCGAACACGATCGTGATGTCGGTGCGGGAACGGACGCGCGAGTACGCCGTGTTGAAGACGCTCGGCTTCTCGGGGCGCCACCTCGTGGGCTTCGTCCTCGGCGAAGCGCTCGTCATCTCGCTCTCCGGCGGCGTGCTCGGCCTGCTCTTGACGTTCCCGATCGTGCAGGGGTTCGCGAAGGCGCTCCCGACCTTCTTCCCGGTCATCAACGTCGCGCCCCTCACCCTGGCGCTGGGCATCGGGGCGGCGCTCCTCGCCGGCCTCGCCGCGGCCGCCGTCCCCGCGAACCGCGTGGTGCGCATGCCGATCGTCGTAGGCCTCCGGACGGTGGGGTAACGAGCCATGCGAATCCCTTTCTCCTACGTGTGGCGCAGCCTCTGGGCGCGGCGCCTGACGACGGCCCTCACCATCGGCGGCGTGGCCCTGGTCGTGTTCGTCTTCGCCGGCGTGCTGATGCTCGCCCGCGGGCTCGAGGCGACGCTCGTCGACACCGGCTCGCCCAGCGACGCCATCGTCCTGCGGCGCTCGGCGACGTCCGAGCTCTCGAGTCAGGTCGATCGGGCCACGGCCGACGTGCTCGAGGCCGAGAACGGCGTGGCCCGGGCGGCCGATGGTCGGGCGCTCCTGTCACGCGAATTGATGCTCGTCATCAACCTCTATAAGAAGAAGAGCGACGCCTTCGGGAACGTGTCGCTGCGCGGCGTGACGGCGCGCGCCCTCGAGCTGCGACCCGGCGTCCGGATCCTTGAGGGACGGCCCTTCCAGTTCGGCACGCACGAGGTCGTCGTGGGCAAGAGCATCGCGACCCAATTCAAGGGCGCGACCCTGGGCTCGGTGCTGGCGTTTGGCGGCGACCGCTGGACCGTGGTCGGGGTCCTCGACGCCGGTGGCACGGGCTTCGACTCAGAGATCTGGGGCGACGTCGACCAGTTCATGCAGGCGTTTGGGCGCCCCGTGTACTCGTCCGCGACCTTCCGCCTCGCCGACCCCGCCCACTTCGACCAGCTCAAGGCCCGCTTCCAGGCGGATCCGCGCCTCCAGTCCGTGGAGCTCAAGCGCGAGCAGGAGTACTACCGGGAGCAGTCGCAGACGCTCGCCAAGTTCATCCGTATCCTCGGGCTCCTCGTGACCACCATCTTCAGCTTCGGCGCGATGATCGGCGCCATGATCACCATGTACGCAGCGGTCGCGAACCGGACGGTCGAGGTTGGCACGCTGCGGGCCCTCGGGTTCCGGCGGTGGAGCGTGTTGGGGGCGTTCCTGCTCGAATCGATCGTGCTCGCGCTCGTGGGCGGGGCCCTGGGCGTCGCGCTCGCCGCGTTCCTGTCCTTCCAGCGGATTTCGGTCATCAACTTCCAGAGCTTCTCGGAGATCGGCTTCGGGTTCGCCCTCTCTCCGAGCGTGGTCGTGAGTGCCCTGATATTCGCCGTCGTGATGGGGATCGTCGGCGGCTTCCTCCCGGCCGTACGGGCATCCCGCCTGAACATCGTCAACGCCCTGCGCGCGGCGTGAGCCCCGGCGGCGCCGCGAGGCCTCAGGAGACAGAACGTGTCGATTCGAGTGGTACGACTCGGATCGCCCAGGAAACCGAACGAGGGCCTACGGCTCGGCACCGTGCGCAGGCCTCCACGCGGCGTCCCGCGATCGGAGTTCGCCAAGCGGGACTATTACGACGTGTGGCTGCCCACGCTCTCGCCCAGCCCCAGGCTCGTCGCGTTCGCCCTGCAATCGCGGGACGAGCGGTCGTGGAAGGCGTTCAGGCGCAGATTCCGAGCCGAAATGCGCCAGTCGGAGCCGAGCAGAGTGCTCGATCTCCTGGCGGCGCTCTCACATCAGACTGACTTTTCGCTCGGCTGCTACTGTGAACACGAAGACCGGTGTCACCGCTCCGTACTCAAGGAGCTGCTGGCCGAGCGCGGCAGTGCATTCGCCTAAAGCTCGGCGACGGCGACGGTCGTGTCTGGGAGGCCCGCATCGTTCCATACGCCGGAGGAACGCCTGCCACCTCGCACCCATGATCCGCACCTTCCATCGGGAGAACGGGGCTGATGCCTAGGCGCGCGACCGGCGCCGCAGCGGCGCACTTTGCCACCGTCGTGCGGGCGTTGGCACGCCTCCCGGGCGTCACCCCGCCTGGGGACCCGAATGCCTCAGGCCATCGGTTCGGGTCGTCCGGACTGAAGATCAACGGCAAGCTTTTCGCGATGGTCTCGTCCAAAGGACAGTTCGTCGTCAAGCTCTCCCGCGAACGCGTCGACGCGCTCGTTCGCGCACGCGTAGGGAAGCCCTTCGACCCAGGTCACGGACGGCTGATGAAAGAATGGCTCGCCGTGCAGAGCGCGGGCGAGGCGCGTTGCGTCGCGCTCGCGCGGGAGGCGATGGTCTTCGTCGCCTCCCGGTAAGCACAACCAGACCACGGGTCACGACAGTTTCGTCTGGATTTGGATTTCCGACGTGAGCGTGCGGTGTACAGGGCACTTCTTCGCGATCTCAAGCACCTTCGCACGCTCCTCGGGCGTGAACTCCCCCGCGAGCGTAATCTCGCTCTCGATGCGATCCAGCAGACCGACCTGTGTCTCACATTCGGCACAGTCGTTGGCATGAATTCGGCTGTGCCGAAGCCGAACGGTCACGCCGCGCAGCCGCCAGCCCTTCCGTCGCGCATACAGCGCGATGGTCATCGATGTTCAGCTGCCGAGCGCCGCCAACAGCAAGTCGTACGGCCCAGGCCCGGCATCCGTTCCACCAAACGCGACCGGTTCGTCGGAGGTGAGCCGATGGCGGCCGATGGTGACCTGCTGTTCAAATCCCTGCGCCCCCCCACGCACTGTAACGACGCCCTCGAGTTCGTCGACCATGAGACCTCCCGTCGGAAGCACAAGAAGTGACCCGGACCTATAGCGCAAGATACCTGCCGGCGCGAACGGCGAGATGTGCGCGGGAAGCCCCCACCGAGGCCCCACGGCTTCCGCCACCTCTGCGAGCCCGGCGAGGGATCGCGTGACTGAGCGAACCGAAGCTCGCCCAAGGCTGCCTCCACCGGCCCCTCGGGTCCTCACTCGCGACGGATGGTTGCTCGTCCTCGCTCGGGCGACGCGGCTCTTCGCCTACGGCGCAGCATCGGTGGTCTTGGTCCTGTACCTGACGAGCCTCGGGTTCAGTGCGTTCCACAGCGGGATGCTGCTCACCGCCACGCTCGTCGGGGATACGGCGGTCTCTCTGTGGCTCTCTACCCGGGCCGACCGGGTCGGACGCCGCCG
>DATLKW010000251.1:0-9216 GCA_035538175.1 Gemmatimonadales bacterium
GTTGCCACGGCCCTCGCGCGGGTGGACACGCTGCTCCTCGCTGGCCTAGACAGCGCTGCGCAGATGGAGGTGCGGGCCGTCCTCGGGCGCGCGCCGCAGCAGGAGCTCGACGCCCTGCTCGCCTGGAGCGACGGCCTCGCACGCCGCGGCTTCGGGCCGGCGGCCGTGCGCCTCGGGTGGCAGGCGGCGCTCAAGGCCCCCAACGACGTTCGCGTGCTGCGCGCGATCTTCCCCTGGCCGAACCGCCGCGCCGTGGAGGCGGAGGCTGCGGAGTTCGGCGTCGACCCGCTGCTGCTGGTGGCGATCGTGCGCCAGGAGAGTGTGTTCGATCCCGAGGCCCTGTCGGTCGCCGGCGCCCGCGGCCTCGCCCAGCTCCTGCCCGGTACGGCGGCGCTCACGGCCCGCGGCCTCGACGTCACCTTCTACCCCGAGTGGATCACCGTCCCCGACTTGAATCTCCACCTCGGGGCGGCGCACTTGGCGGAACTCCTCCGCCGCTTCGACGGACGTGCGGAGGTGGCCGTGGCGGCCTACAACGCCGGCACCGCGCCCGCGGTGCGGTGGCTCGGCCGTGCGGGCGCGCGCGATCCCGACGAGTTCATCGAGCTCATTCCTTATCAGGAGACGCGCGGCTACGTGCGCGCCGTGCTCCGCAACCGCGACCTGTACCGCGCGCTGTACGTAGCGCCAACCAATTGATCGACTAGGGGTTACCCCGGGGGCGCGGGCCGCGGTAACGCTTTCTTGACAACCATTCCAGCACGGTTCATTTCATACCGCCCGACAGCGGCGCCGGGCCGGGTGTCAAGGGCGCCCCTATGTGCGACTTCGCAGGAGGCAGAGCGAATGGCTAAGGGAAAGGTGAAGTGGTTCAATGACGCCAAGGGCTACGGGTTCATTGAACAGGAGGGCGGCGAGGACGTGTTCGTGCACTTCTCGGCCATCCAGATGGACGGCTTCAAGACGCTCGCGGAAGGACAGGTGGTGGAGTTCGAAGTGAAGGCTGGGGATAAGGGACTGCACGCCGCGAACGTCGTTCGCGTCTAATCGGCCTCCGACGCCATTCGGCCTCGCCCCGCCCGCCTCCTCGGGCGGGGTTGTTCTTTCCCCCCGTCTCGCCCGCGCGGGTTATCCTTCCGCCCATGCCGACGCTGTACTTGGTCGACGGGTACGCCCTGATCTATCGCGCCTTCTTCGCCATGATCGCGCGGCCCCTCACCACGCGCCGCGGCGAGAACACGTCGGCGGCCTGGGGCGTGACGAACTTTCTCCTGCGACTGCTCGAACGGCGGCGCCCCGACTATCTCGCGTGGGTGCACGACATGGGCGAATCGTTCCGCCACGCGGCGTATCCTCAATACAAGGCCACGCGGGAGAAGCTCACGGCCGAGCTCCAGCAGGACTTCGACCGCTCGCTCGAGCGGATCTTGGAGATTCTCGCGGCGTTCCGCGTGCCGGTCGCCGGCGTCGAGGGATTCGAGGCGGACGACGTGATCGGCACGCTTACCCAGACGGCGAGGACGCGCGGCTGGGACGTGGTCATCGTGTCCGGCGACAAAGACTTCTACCAATTGATTGGGCCCGGGGTCGCGCTCCTGAATCCCGGGCGCGGCGGGCCCGGTGCCGTGGAAGAGCATTGGGTGGATCTCTCAAACGCGAGTGAGCGCCTGGGCGTGCCGCCGGAGCGCGTCGTCGACTACCTCGCCCTGGTGGGAGACACCTCCGACAACGTCCCCGGCGTGCGGGGCGTCGGCGACAAGACGGCGCGCGAACTGCTCCAGACGTTCGGCGATCTCGATGGGATCCTCGCCGGGGCCGCCCAGATCCCGGGGAAGCGGGCGCGCGAGGCGATCGCGCAATCCGGCGACCTGGCCCGGCTCTCCCGCGAGCTCGTGACGATCCGCCGCGACGTGCCCGTCTCCTTCGACCCGGAAGCGTTTCGGGTGCGCCCGCCCGATCTCGCGCGGCTCACGGAGCTCTTCTCGGCGCTCGAGTTCCGTTCGCTCGTCCCCAAGCTCGATGCCTTGGAGTCGGCGATCCACGCGGGCCCGGCGCCGGCCCCGGAGGGGGAGGACGAGGGGACAGTCGGAGCGGGACTCTCACCCCTCCCGCCGCCGAGCGCGGCCGTTCCCGCTTCGCGCCCTCCCGCCGACGGACGGCTCGTGACGAGCGCGCCCGTCGCGAACCCGACGATCTTCGACGACCCGGCCCTCGTCGCAGACCTCGTGGACGAGGTGCGGCGCGCTCCCCTCCTCGCGCTCGCCTGCGAGACCACGGCGATCGATCCCCTACGCGCCGACGTGGTCGGGATGTCGCTCGCCGTGGCCCAGGGACGCTCGTGGTACCTGCCGTTCGCGCATGTGGCCCCGGATGGCGAGCTCGCCGGAGGCACGCCGCCGCGCAACCTCCCCCCGCTCGCGAGTGAAGCGCTGGCCCCCCTCCGGGTGCTGCTCGCGGACCCGGGGGTGCCCAAGGCGGGACACAACCTGAAGTACGATTACCTGGTGCTACGCCGGGCGGGGGTGGAGCTCGCGGGCGTCGCCGTCGACACGATGCTCGCGAGCTTCGTGCTCGATCCCGGGCGACGCTCGCACGCCATCGACGATCTCGCGCGCGACCGCTTGTCGGTCGCGCTGCGCGCCTACACGGACGTTGTGGGGCGCGGCAAGGCCGAGCGACCGTTCGCCGCGGTGCCGGTGCCGGAGGCCGCGCGCTACTCCGCTGCGGGCAGCGAAATGGTGCTGCGCCTTTGGGCGGCGTTGCGCCCGGAGCTCGAAGATCACCAGCTCGTCCGCTTGCTCGAGACCGTCGAGCTGCCGCTCATCGCGGTGCTGGCGGACATGGAGTGGCACGGTGTGCGCATCGACCTTGAGCGCCTGGGCGAGATCTCCCGTGCGTTCGCCGGCGAGCTCATGGAATTGGAGCGCGCGATCCACCGGGCGGCGGGCACCGACTTCAACATCAATTCCACGCCGCAGCTCCGGCATGTGCTGTTCGAGAAGATCCAGCTCCCGGTGCTCAAGAAGACCAAGACGGGCGCCTCGACCGATTTCGAGGTGTTGGAACAGCTCGCGGCGGCGGGTCACGAGGTCCCCCGGCTGCTGATCGAGTACCGCGAGCTGTCCAAGCTCAAGTCCACCTACGTGGACGCGTTGCCGGGGTTCATCAACCCGCGGACGGGGCGCATCCACACGAGCTTCAACCAAGCGGGCGCCGCCACGGGGCGGCTGTCGTCGTCGGATCCCAACCTGCAAAACATCCCCGTGCGCACGCCGCGCGGCGAGGCGATCCGGCGGGCCTTCGTGGCCGCCCCGGGCTCGTTCCTCGTCACGGCCGATTACTCCCAGATCGAGCTGCGCCTGCTCGCTCACCTCTCGGGCGACCCCGCCTTCGTGCAGGCCTTCGCGCAGGGCGGCGACATTCACCGCCAGACCGCCGCACTCATTTTCGGCGTGCCCCTCGAGCAGGTGACGGCCGAGCGGCGCGCCCGGGCGAAGACGATCAACTTCGCCACGATCTACGGGCAGGGGCCGCTCGCCCTTTCGCGCCAGCTCGGGATCAGTCATGAGGAGGCGCGCGAGTTCATCCGCCAGTACTTCACGCGCTTCGCGGGCGTGCGGGCCTGGCTCGACCGCACCGTGGCCGAAGCGCGGGCGAAGGGGTACGTCGAGACGTTGTTCGGGCGGCGGCGCTACGTGCCGGAGCTCAAGGACCGCAACTTCAACATCCGCGCCTTCGGCGAGCGCACGGCCACCAACTCCCCGCTCCAGGGCTCGGCCGCGGACCTCATCAAGATCGCGATGATTCGCATTGCCGCGGGCCTGCAGGCGGAGCGGCTCGCATCCCACATGATCTTGCAAGTCCATGACGAGCTGGTACTTGAGGTGCCTGAGGGCGAGGAGGGAATCGCCACCGGGCTTGTAAAACGCCATATGGAGACGGCTGCCCAGTTACGAGTGCCGTTGGTCGTAACTATTGGCGTGGGAACGAATTGGGTAGATGCCAAGGGGTAAGCATGGCTCTTGCAGGACGGGGCACAGGCGCCCAAAATAGGGGGACGCGGGGCGGGGATATGCCCGTCCGGCGCCCCTCAGCGCCCAGGGGGTTTGCCGGTCATGGCTCAGCGCGGCTTTACGCTGATCGAGTTGTTGATCGTGGTGGTGATCATCGGGCTGTTGGCGGTCATCGCCATCCCGAAGTTCTCCAACACGAAGGAAAAGGCGTACGTCGGCTCCATGAAGTCCGACCTCCGCAATTTGGCGACGGCGGAGGAGGCGTACTTCTATGACAGCGCGAAGTACACCACCAATCTGGCGCTGCTCAACAACTTCGTAACGTCGAGCGGGAACGTGTTGACGGTGGGGCAGGCGACCGGCTCCGGGTGGTCGGCGACGACGACGAACACCTATGCTCCGGGCCGCACGTGCGCGTTGTATGCCGGGTCGGCAACACCGGTGGCGCCCGCCACGGTGGAAGGTCGCATTACCTGCCAGTAGAGCCACCCTATCGGGAGTTCGCTCGTCGCCGTGAGGGCATGTGTTTCGCCCTGGACGGCGGGGTGTGGCTGCACCGTCACCGCATCAACGGCGAGCCGATGGTCCACTTGGTCAGCGCGGACCAGGCCCGGCTGCTCGAGCTCGGCGCGGGGCTCGGTCTCGAGCCCGCGTGGTTGCAGTACAAGCCGCTGAAGGATCCGCGCACGGGGGTTCGGGTGCCGGCGTGGCATTGGGACGTGTGGGGGGTGCGCTTGAGCCGGTTAGCGGGGACGCGCGCCGCACCCGCCCCCCCCGCCCCGCCCGCCCCGCCCATGACGGGGGGCCGGGGCCGCGCAGCGTAGGCGGGCGCAATCTAGGGAGCGCGCTCGCGTCGCGGCGCCCGCACCCCCGGCCACCAGTTCCAGCCACCGGCGATGTGCATGATCGCCGGCACGAGCACCATCCGGATCAAGGTGGCGTCGAGTAGGACCGCCGCCGCGAGTCCGAAGCCGATTAGTTGGACGGCGAGCACGCGGGTGAAGGCGAAGGTCCCGAACACAAGGATCATGATCAACGCGGCGCTCGTGATCGTCGAGGCGGTGGCCGACAGGCCCTCCATCGTGGCGTGGTCGTTCCGCCCCGTCTTGTCGAAGGCTTCCTTCACGCGCGTCAGCAGGAACACTTCGTAGTCCATCGACAGCCCAAACACGATCGCGAACACCATCACGGGGACGACCGCCCAGATCGCCTCCGTCGGGCCCTCGAGGCCGAAGAAGCTGCCACCGTACCCGTGCTGAAACACGAGCACGGTGAGCCCGAACGCGCCACCTACGGACAACAGGTTGAGGAGCACGGCTTTCACGGGGACGAGGAGCGAGCGAAACGCCCAGAAGAGCATCAGCGCCGTGATCCCGAGGACGAGGCCGACCGTCTGCGGGAAGCGTTCCAGGAGTTGACGCTGCGTGTCGACGTTCGAGGCCGCGAAGCCCGCCACCAGGATCTCCGCGCCGGCGAGACCGCGGATGCTATGGCTGACCATCCGCCGCACACGCCGGACCACGTCCATCAGGCCCGTGAGCGAGACGGTGTCAGCCGGGATGACGTCGAGCAGAGTCACACGACTGTCGGCGCTCAGATAGGAGTCGTAGAACTTCGGATTCTTGCTCCGGGCCTCCTCCGGATCACTGTAGAACATGGCGAGCTGGAGCGTGGACATCGGGGCACCCATGCTGGCCACTCCGCGCACTTCGCGCACGCGGGGGTCCTTGCGGATCGAGTCGGTCAAGGCCTTGAGCCCAGGGAGGCGGCGGGCGGAGATGGCGGATTCGCCTTCGGGGAGCTGCACCACCACCCGCACCGGTTGGATCACGCCACTCGCTCCCATCTCACGCAACAGCGCGAGCGCCCGCCCCGACTCGGACTCGGGGGGGAACCAGTTGGTGGCGGGCAAGCCGAGCCGGATCTGCGTGAGGGGGAAAGTCAGGAGGGCGATTACCGTCCCGCCCACGGCGACGGCCCGCCACGGCCGGTGTCCGAGCCAACGGGCCCAGCGCTCCCATCCCGCGGGCGAGTGGAACCGGGCGAGGGGGCGGGCGAGCCAGCGCGGCAAGTCGATGCCCCGCCCGAGGATCGCGAGGGCGGCGGGGAGGAACGTGGTCGCGAGGAGCACGGCGACCGCGACGACGAGCAGCCCGGCGATTCCGACCGAGCGCGTGTCGAACAAGGGCGTAGTCACGAGCGCCGCGAACCCCACGACCACGGTCAGGCCCGACGTGACGACCGCCGAGCCCGCGGTCTCCACGGTGCGGATCGCGGCGTCGGCGGGCGAGAGGCCGCGATTCAGCTCCTCGCGGAACCGCGTGACGATGAGGAGCGAGTAGTCGATCCCGACCCCGAGGCCCACCATGGTGGTGATGTTCAAGACGAACACGGACATCGGCGTGTAGCGGGCGGCGATGGCGACGAGCCCGAGGGCGATGGTGATCGCCACGACCCCGACAATGACCGGCAGGGCGGCGGCGACGAGCGCGCCGAAGGCGACGATCAGGACGAGGAGCGTGAGCGGCAGGGCGTGCGCCTCACCGCGCTCCGTGTCCTCGGTGCTGATGGTGCGCACGTCGTGGTCCAGCGCGGGGAACCCCGTGACCATCACGTCGAAGCCATCGCCGCCGGGGACCCCGGCGAGCGCGGTCCGGATCGTGGCGCGCAGGTCGGGGACGTAGCTCGCGCCGGGATCGCGGCTCGATTGTGGGGTCAGGGCTGCGATGAGAAAGGTGGTCCGGCGGTCTTGACTCACGAAGCTCGATTCGCCGATCGAGCGAACGGAGATAACCCGGCCTACGTAGCTCTTGCGCTCGACGGCGGCCTTCAAGGTGTCGAGGAGCCGCTCGAACCGGGGGTGCGTCCAGCGCACCGGTCCGTGGACGACGATGGCCACGTAGTCGGCGAAGGGCGTCGGGAAGGCTTGTCGCAGAAGTTCGGTGCCGCGGGTCGCCTCGGTGGCTTCGCTCGTCCCCCCGCGCAGCGCGAGCACGTCCTCCACGCGCCGCGCCCGCGGCGCAAAGAGCAAGAACAGGCCCGCCCACGCCGCGAGCACCCCCCCGCGCCAGCGAATGATGGCGGCCGCGGGCAGCGCGATCACTTATGCGCCAACCATAAGCAGGCCACAATCATAGAGACCGCTGCTAGGCAAAGCTAGCGGCGCGACGCCGCGTGTTCGCATATTGCGCCGATGCTCGAGCGCCGCCTGTTGGTTTTCGTCTCGGCGATCGCCGTGTTCCTGTTCCTGGCCCTGCTGTGGAGCATGTCGACGCGCGCGCCCGGCGCGCGTCCCGTGCCCCCGCCGCCACCATCGGCCGGCGCCCGCGGCCGAGCGGACAGCGCAGCGTCGACTCTCGCGGCTCCGGCGGCGGCTACGCCCGTCCCGGCCCCCTCGTCCACCACGGCCGTCGCCGGCGCGTCGGCCCCGGGCACCCCGCCCGCGCCGTCCACCCCGCCGGTCGTGTCTCCGGGGGGCCCAAGCTACCTCGTCCTCCTCGCGCGCTCCCAAATCCGCCGCCGCATCCGGGCGAGCGCGGGCCTCACCTACTTGAACGAGGTCGTCGCCGCCACCTCCGATTCGGTGCTCCATCGCTGGGATGACCGCGTGGCCTCCCCCGTGCGCGTCTACCTGGCGACGAGCACCGTGAGCAACTTCCAGCCGGCGTTTCTCGACGCGGTCCGGGCTGCGTTTACGCGGTGGGGGGAAGCGGGCGTGCCGGTCCGGTTCGCGCTCAACGCCGATTCCGCCGCGGCCGAGGTGCGGTTCGAGTGGCGCCCCCAATTCGCCGCGGAGCGCACGGGCGAGACGTCGATCGAGTGGGACCAGGATGGGCATCTCCACAAGGGCGTCGTCACCCTCGCGACGCTCGATCCCACGGGGCGGCCGCTCGCCCCCGACGACGTGCGCGTGATGGCGATGCACGAGATCGGCCACCTGCTCGGCCTCGACCATTCCCCCGACGCCGGCGATCTCATGTACGCGAGCCCGCGCGTGCGCGATCTCTCGGCGCGCGACATCGCCACCGTCACCCTGCTCTACGAACTCACCCCGGGCCCGCTGCGGGCGGGCAGCTGAGCGGCGCGCGGCGACGTCCCCGGACGGCTCGGCCACTATATTGAAGGAGGGCAGCTCCGGCAGGTCCATGACGCACCGCGGCATCGTCTCGTTTCTCACCCACACCACCCCCGATGGCGGTCCCGCGACCCTCGCGCAGGCGCTGGATGCGCGGGTTCGCGAAGGCGCGCTCGTCGAGCGACAGCCCGACGGTGCGGTGCGGTGCTTCGCGTGCGGGCACCGCTGTCTCGTGCGGCCGGGCCGGCGGGGGATCTGCAAGGTCCGCTTCAACGCCGACGGCACCCTCTACGCGCCGACTGGCTATGTCGCCGCGCTGCAGTGCGATCCTACGGAGAAGAAGCCGTTCTTCCATGCCCTCCCCGGCTCCGACACCCTGACCTTCGGGATGCTGGGGTGCGACTTCCATTGCGGCTACTGCCAGAACTGGCTGACGAGCCAGGCGCTGCGCGATGATGCGGCGGGAGTGCTCCCCACCGACGTGACGCCCGATCACCTGGTGCGGCTGGCGCTGCGCCGGGGGGCGAAGCTCGTCGGCTCCTCCTACAACGAGCCGCTCATCACCGCCGAGTGGGCGGTCGACGTGTTCAAGGCGGCGCGGGCCCACGGCTTGAAGACCGCATTCATCTCGAACGGCAACGCCACGCCTGAGGTGCTGGATTACATCCGGCCCTGGACCGACTGCTACAAGATCGACTTCAAGGCGATGGATGACCGCCGCTACCGCGAGCTTGGCGGGGTGCTGCAGCACGTGCTCGACGCGATCCGCCTGGTGTACGAGCGCGGGTTCTGGCTCGAGCTCGTCACGCTGGTGGTGCCGGGGTTCAACGACGACGTGGCCCAGCTCACGCGCGCGGCCGAGTACGTCGCCCAAGTCAATCCCGAAATCCCGTGGCACGTGACGGCGTTTCACAAGGACTACCGGATGACCGACCCTGACGACACGACGCCGGAGGGGCTGGTGCGGGCGTGCGAGATCGGGGCCGCGGCCGGCCTCAAGTTCGTGTACGCCGGCAACCTGCCTGGTCGCGTGGGCCGCTGGGAACACACCTGGTGCCCCGACTGCGGCGACCTCTTGATCGAACGCTTCGGCTACGTGATCAAGCGACAGCGGATCGGCGCGGACGG
>DATLKW010000252.1:0-5239 GCA_035538175.1 Gemmatimonadales bacterium
ATCAACAACCGCGTGAGCGTCTACTCGGCGCAGCCGCGCTCGCTCACGTGCGGCGCGAACAACCAGCCCACCGACACCACGGCGTCGAGCCCGTCCCAGCGGATCTGTCCCGACGGCCACATTCTCGAGCGCAACACGGGCCGCAAGGACAACACCTACCTCTCCTGGGATATTCTAATCGCGCGGGACATCCCGGTCGGTCGTCCCGGACAACGGCTCGAAGCGATCATCGAGTGCTTCAACGTCACTGGGTCCGGCAACTTCAAGGATCCGGCCTCCGGCACGACGTACCTAAACTTCGACGGCACCATCCGCTCGGGGCTCGGCGACCCACGGCAGTTACAAGTGGGCGTGAAGTGGCTCTTCTAGGCGAGGCGTAACTGGGGGCGAAGGCGGCGCGCGAGTCTGGTCCACGGCGCTCCCCAGGCGGCTAGGAACAGCTCACGAATGAGCAAGGCCCGGAGCTTCTCCGGGCCTTGTCTTCTTTCCGCGCGGCGCGCTGCGCTAGCTGACTGTGATTTCTTTGACCATCCCATGCATCGCGTGGGTCCGGCCGTCCAAGACGTCCGGGACGAAACAGGCGAGGACGTACCTCCCGGGCATGAGCGTCACCGTAAAGGTCGCGCGCCGACCGGGCGCCAGGGCCACGATCCCACCGAGCGGCCGGCCCGGGGGCGGTCCCTTCATCCCCGTCTGATCCCACCCCACCACATCTGCGACCGACTTGCCAGGTCGGAGCGAGAGGATCAAAAGCTCGTGGACCTGGGGGCCGGAATTCTCGACGCGCAGCGCGCGCGTCCCCGCCGTCAAACGTCCGTCGAGCGCGAACGCGTAGTCGTTCAGGGTGACCGTCATGTCCGCGGGGGGCTCGAACGGCGCCTGCGGGGTGCTCCCGCGCTTCACGACGACCGGGCGGAACATGCCCTTCTGCAGGTGCAGCCTGCCATCGGGACTCGGCACGAAACACACGAGCACGTAGCGACCCGGTTCGAGCGCCTGCGTGGCGGTGGCCGTGTCACCCGGGAGAACGACGTCCGGTCCGCCCACGAAGACGGTCCACTGGGGGGGGGGCCCGAGCTTCATGATCGCTGCGAGGGCTTCGGCCGTCGTCCGGCCGCTGTCGACCTCGATCAGTCCGGCTTGGTGCGGCTCTCTCCCATCGTTGATCAGGCGAAGCGTCGTGATCCCGGCCGGTATGGTGTCCGGTGCAGCGAACGCGTAATCGGTGGCCGTGATGGTGACGACGGTCGGGCCAGGCGGAGAGGGCGGCTGCCGGGTGCACCCCACGATCCAAGGGAGGCCTGCGAGGACCACGCGGCGGAGCGACATGGCGATGCGGACGGCGTCAGGCGCGCTTGAGGAGCACGATGCCCGACATCCGGCGCATCTCCTCGCGCCGCTTCGCCGAGCTCGCGCGCGCGAGCAGGCGCCACAGCCACGCCAGCGGGACATCGGCTCGCCCCAGGCGGTTCGCTTCGTCCCAGGTCGAGCGGAACTCCGCCTCCCCCCAACCGTGCGACGCGAAGAACCGGGTGCCCTCGGCCGGGGCGAACCGGAAGGGGGCTCCACCCGCGGCGACCGCCCGCCCCCACGTCTTCTCCATCCGCTTGAGCAGTCGGGGGGAGGCGATGTCGATCAACCACCACCCGAACGAGCGCGGACGGGCGAGGTCTTCGGCGAGTGCCGCAACGTCCCCCGAGGAGAGGTAGATGAGCAGCCCCTCACTCACCACCAGCACCTGCCGTGACGCGGCGCCGATCTCGTCGAACAGCGCCCGGCGCCGCAGGCCGTCGGTCAAGTCGACACCCACCTGCTCGAGCACGCACACCGGCCGCTCTCCCGTAAGCTGCTCCTTCTTGTACGCGATCACGTCGGGGAAATCGACCTCGATCCAGCGCAGGGCAGGGGGAAGGGGCAGCCGGTACGGCCGGGCGTCCAGGCCGGCCGCCAGATTCAGGACCGTGTCCACTCCGTCCCGCTCGACCGCCCGCAGAATCACCTCGTCCATCACCGCCGTGCGCACGATCATCGGCCACGCCCACGCCCGGCCCTGCTTCATGCTGGCAAGGATCCGCTCGCCACGCTCTCCCGCGAGGCGGCGCGCGTACGGGTCCCGAAACAGCGCATCGGAGCGCTCGGACTCGATCGCGCGGTACAACGCCACCCAGCGAGCGGTGTCGGAGACGTGTTGGATGGTGTCGGGCGCGGCTCCCAAGAGGTGCTCCGGAGCGTTTGACCGTGGAAACCTATGACGCTCAGCACGCCGCGTCGAGCGTCGGCGGAGCGGCGCAGCGACGCGCGGCCTCGGTCCCTGGGCCCGCGGTGCACCGCTCGGCCACCGGCACGCGGCTCAATCGCCTATCTTTTCGTCCGTGGTCGGCTCCCCCGTGACCCTCTCGCTTGTCGTCCCCGTGCACAATGGCGCCGCGCGTCTGCCCGCGACCCTGGACACGCTGGGGCGGTTCGTGTGCGAGCGCCGGGGAACCGCGGAGCTCGTGCTGGTCGACGATGCGAGCGGTCCCGATGCCGCAGGCCTGCTCACAGCGTTCGCGGGCTCGATGAGCGGTGTGACCTTGCTGCGCAACGACACCAACCGGGGCAAGGGGTTCTCGGTCGCCCGGGGCATGCGCGTCGCGCGCGGGCGACATCGGGTGTTCACCGACGCCGACCTTGCCTATCCGCTCGAGGAGATCGATAAGATCGCCCGCGCGCTCGAGGGCGGGCCCGACGTCGTGATCGCGTGCCGCGTGCTCCCCCAGTCCCGCTATCTCATGAGCCCCTCCTTCTTTCATTACCTGTACACTCGACACCTGATGAGCCGGGCGTTCAACCGCCTCGTGCGGATCGCCCTCCTGCCCGGGATTCTCGACACGCAGGCGGGGCTCAAGGGCTTCACCGCCCGGGCGGCGGAGCTGATCTTCCCGCGCCTCACCGTGGCGGGTTTTGGGTTCGACGTGGAAGCGCTCTACATCGCGCGAAAGCACGGGCTGCGGGTGAGCCAGGCCGCCGTGCACTACCGCTACGACGAAGAGCCGAGCACGGTGCGGTTCGCGACCGACGCGGTCACCATGCTGCGCGATCTCGCGAGAATCCGTTGGAACGACTGGCGGGGCCGCTACGCCTAGCGAGCGCCGTCTCGTCGTGAACGCCGACGACTTTGGGCTCTCCCCAGGCGTGAACGACGGCATCCTCGAAGCCCACGCGGCGGGTACCGTCTCGTCGATCTCGATGCTCGTGAACGCTCCCGGCTGGGAACACGGGCTGGCCGCCCTGCGGCAGATGTCTCGGCCCCCCGGCGTCGGGCTCCATTTGAACCTCACCGCGGGAGAGCCCGTGGGCGAGCCGCGTCTCGCCGAGGGCCCCACCGGGCGGTTCCCAGGGCTTGTCCGCCTCCTCGCGCGTGCGCTCGCGCGACAAATCGATCCGGCACACATCGCCCAAGAGTGTGCCGCACAGCTCGCCCGCTTACGAGCAGTCGGCCTCCCCGTCACGCACATCGATAGCCATCGCCACGTCCATGCCCTTCCCGGCATCCTCGAGGCCGTCGTGGAAACCGCGCGGGCGCACCAGGTCCCGTTCCTGCGGGTTCCGGTCGAGCGTGGGGAGTTGGGGGTGGCGGCGGGCGGAGCCCGCGCCTGGGGGAAACGCCGGGTGCTCGCATGGTCCTGGCGGCTCGCGGTGGCCGGCGTCTCGCTCCCGCGCCACCCCGACCACTTCCGCGGCCTCGGCCTCCAAGGGGAGCGCGACTTCCTCTCCCGGTTGCTTGCCCTCCTCGAGCACCTCCAGCCGGGCACCACTGAGCTCATGGTGCACCCCGGACGTCCCGATCTGACCCTCGCGGCCTGGGACGGCTACGTCAGCCCGCGCGCCACCGAGCTGGCGGCACTCACCTCGTCACGAGTTCGGGAGCGGCTGGGGCGGGGGGACCTCGCGCTCACGAACTTCGCTGCCCTCTGAGCCCCGGACGGTGCGTCGCCAGCCCAGTAGCTCGACCTGCATCACGAGCCACGCCGCGAGGCACGGGATTCCCTTGACGCGGTAGCGCCCGAGAGCGTCGTGCAGGGTCCACGGCAACACCTGCACGTCTTGCAGAACGAGGACGCCGAGACCGAGCAAGGCGAAGGCCCGGCGCACGGGGTCGTTTGGGCCGGCCGCGTACCACACGAACACGCCCGTGTAGGCGAGGACGAACGATGCCCGCTCCGATTGGTGGTTGAACAGCACGAGGTAGACGAGGAGCGAGCAGAGAAACTCGAGCCGGAACGCCGCCTCGCTCCACCGGCGCCGTTCGAGCGCGAGCGGCGCGAGTAAGAGCAGCGTGCCGACCAGCTGCACCGGCCAATTCGGCCAGTCCGCTCCAAACCACATGTACAGGTACTGCATCACGGAATCGCCGCGATGGAGGCGATCGGCGTCGGATGCCTCGATGGCCCACCACGAGCGATACTGGGCGAGGAGCTCGTGCGGGGGGACGAAGATCAGGGGGAGCAGGCCGAGGCCGAGCACGACCGCGGCGAGGAGCAGGGCAAACCGCCAGCGCCGGGGACGGAAGATCCCGAGTGCGGCGGCGCCGAGCGGGAAGATCTTGATGAAGGTGTCCACGCCGATCAGAAGAGCGGCTCGCGCCTGCCGCCCCTCTTCGAGCGCGAGAAACGCGAAGATGATGAGCGCTGCCACGATGCCGTTACTTTGGGCGTACTGCATCGCGAATAGCACTTCCAGATACACCAACGCGAGGGCGAGCGTCGCCGCGCGCTCGGGAAGCAAGCGCCGCACCGCGGCGTAGAGCAGCAGACTGTTCGCGACGCTCCAGAGGAACAGGGCCACCGCGAACGGCAGCACGGCGAGCGGCACGAACAGCGCCGCGAACGTGGGGCTGTATTTGTAGTAGTCGGCGTGCTGCTCGGGGTGTGCCGCGTAGAGGTCGCGATGCTCGAGCAGGTTGACGGCGGCCGAGCGAAAGACGCTGAAGTTGTTCGCGCGCCCCACGACCCCGCGCTGCACCGTAACGAAGACGGCGCTCGCGAGGTAGAGGCCGAGGACCCAGTGACGCGCCCGAACGGTCATGGCGAGGGGGGAACTTACGCGTCTCGCCCCGCCACGGAAGCTCGCTTCCGAGCGAGGCGCGCGCGCGCGAGGGGTGCCATCTTACGGCGTGGCCCTGCGCGCCGGCGTCGTCGCCCTTGCATACGCGGTCTCGCGCGCCCTGCCGGCGGTTGGCCAGACTCCGGCGGGGCGT
>DATLKW010000253.1:0-6415 GCA_035538175.1 Gemmatimonadales bacterium
ATCCCACCCGAAGTCAGGAAATACGCCGAAATATCCGGCTGCAACCCGACGGTGCCCGCTCCAACTGGGGGCCCCGAGTTACACTCGGAGTTACACGCCAGCGTGAGTAAGCCGCCAACTTGTCTAACAAACTGGGACCGCTACACCTCCCACCACGCCCCCGCTAGACGTGAGACGTGCCTCAGCCGCGCTGGGGAACAGGTTCGGCCTTGTTCTTCGCGAGTCGTTTAGCGAATGCACTGAGCGCCAGGTCGGCGGCGAGATAGAAAGCGCTGCCCAAGAACACGGTGAACACTGTGTGGAGCGACCCTGTCTCAGTTCCAGCGAGAGCGGTGCTTACCAGCGCCGCCTTTCGGAACACAAACGTCAGCGTGTAGCCGAAAACGAACCACGCGCCCTCGAGGCCCCGGTCATCGTACTCTAGGGGCACATAAGGACCAAGCGCCATTATGGCGACGGTGAGCGCGCCAAGCCACCAAAACGGGTGGAGTCGTGCAATCTTCTGAAGCATCTGCCACCTCCGCCTTAGGTAATGGGAACGCCATATAGTGGCGCGCCCCGAAGTAATCGAGGCCGCTCTCCACGCGTCCTGTTCCTTCCCAGTAAATCCCTCCATCGTCCCGCTGCCGAGCGTCCGCCCGGGCATCAGGAGGCCCCAGGGGTCGAAGTCGTATCTCTCAACCACGTTTCCTGCCAGGTGATCGAACGGGGCCAGCGCCAGATGCGAAGGAGCGGTTGGCCCGGTTGACTGATTCCCTCGCGCGGCACCCCGGCGGTCGGAGTTACAATCGAGTGACTGTCCGCCGGAGCCAGAGTCGTAAGTGCATGTGAAATAAGGGGCCGGGGTGGCGAAAACCGGCCCCAACTTACATCTATAAGCTATGGCGCCCCGCAGACCCGACCGGCGGTCCTCCTCCGCCTCCGTGCCCTTCCCCTCCCCGGTTCCCAGCCCCTCCGAGGGGGCAGCGCCGTCGCCCGAAGCGCTGGTCGAGCGCGTCGACGAGCGGCGCCCCGGGGAGGTGGCGGGCGACACCGTGCCGAGCGGATTTCCGTCGGTCGACCGGCTGCTCGGTGGGGGGCTGCGCCGCCGCGACCTGGTGGTGCTCGGTGGCGACATCGGGTCCGGCAAGTCGGCCCTCGCGCTCGGGCTCGCGTTGCGGGTGGCGCGAAGCGGCACGGGCGTCGCGCTCCTCTCCGGGGAGATGGACGAAGAGCGTCTGCTCGAGCGCGCGCTCGCCATCGAGGGGCGCGTAGCGATCGACGATCTGCGCCGCGCGCAGCTCAACGACGAGCGGCGAGCCGGAATCGGCGGCGCCGCCGTGCGGCTGCGCGACCTCCCGCTCGCCGTTCGTCCCCTCGCCGCCCCGAGTTTTGAGGCCGCGAGCGAGCGGCTTGACTCCTTGCGCGACCTCGGGCTCGTCATCGTGGACTATCTGCAGCTCGTGCCGTCGCCGGGCGGCGTCGCGCGGCCGACGCAGGACGAGGAGTTGGCGCAGGTGTTACAGCGCCTCAAGGCGTTGGCCCTCGAACGCCAAGTCGCGCTGCTCGTCGTCTCTCAGCTGCCCCGCTTCGATGCGCGCCGCCCCAACGCCCGGCCCTCGCTCGACGACTTCGGGCACCTCGGGGCGATCAAGCAGCACGCCGACGTCGTCCTCGGCCTGTACCGCGAGGAGATGTACAATCCGGGCTACGGCGTGGAGGGCGCGACCGAGCTGATCGTGCTGAAGAACCGCAACGGGCCGACCGGCTTTGTCGATCTCTACTTCTATCGCCGGTGGATGCGGTTCGAGGATATGCTCGACCCCGACCGGTGAAGGTGGTAAGTTGCAGGCCCGCACCGCTCATGGCGGGCGCGGCGGGGGACTCGGGTTCGTGGAGCGCTCATGGCCGGTCACAGTAAGTGGAAGCAAATCAAGCGCAAGAAGGCCGTCACCGATGCCCGGCGCGGCGCGCTGTTCACCAAGCTGATCCGCGAGATCACGATCGCCGCGAAGCAGGGCGGCGGCGATCCTACCGGCAACGCCCGGCTGCGCACCGCCATTGACGCCGCCAAGGCCGAGAACATGCCGCTCGACAACATCGAGCGCGCCGTCAAGAAGGGCACGGGAGAGCTCGAGGGGGTGACCTACGAGGAGGTCACCTACGAGGGCTACGGGCCGGGCGGCGCGGCGATCTTCATCGACGTTACCACCGACAACGCGAATCGCACCGTCGCCGAGATCCGCAACCTGTTCCAGCGCCACGGCGGCAATCTGGGGGCCGCGCACTCGGTCTCCTGGATGTTCGACCGCAAGGCGCAGGTCACGGTCGACGCGACCCGGGCCGACGAAGACGCGACCCTCGAGGCGGCGCTCGACGCCGGCGCCGAGGACATGGTCCGGGACGGCGACGTCTTCCTCATCACCGGCCCCGTCCAGCAACTCCACCAGATCACCGAGCGGCTCAAGGCGAAGCGCCTCCCGGTTCAGACGGCCGAGATCGCGATGATTCCGAAGAGCAGCGTGAAGGTGGACGCGAAGGATGCCAAGCGGTTGTTGCAGCTGATCGAGGCGCTGGAAGAGATGGACGACGTCGCGAAGGTCTTCGCGAACTTCGACATCGACGCCGACGCGCTGGCGGCCGCCACGGCGTGACGTGAGGGTCCTGGGCGTCGACCCGGGCACGTCGGTCACCGGCTACGGCGTGATCGAAACAGGCAACGGTGGCCCCCCCGCGAACCGGCTAGGCCGGCTGATCGAGTGCGGGGTGATCCGTTTCGCCGGCCGGAGCCCGTTGCCCGAGCGGCTGCGCGGGCTGCACGACCGGATCACCGAGCTGATCTCACGGCATCACCCGGGCGCGCTCGCGCTCGAGAACGCCTTCTACCACAAGAACGTCCACACGACTCTGATCCTGGGCGAGGCGCGCGGCGTCATTCTGCTCGCGGCCGAGCAGGCGGGCCTGGCCATCGCCGAGTACCCGCCCGCGACCGTGAAGAAGACGGTGGCGGGCACCGGCGCCGCGCCGAAGGCCCAGATCGGGAACGTCGTCGCGCGGCTCCTGCGGCTGCGCGAGGTGCCCCGCCCCGCCGACGCCGCCGACGGGGTGGCCGTGGCCCTCACGTATATCCTCCGCACGTGATCGCGCTGGTGTCGGGACGCCTGGCGGCCAAGCAGGCGGACCGCGTCCTGGTCCTCACCACGGGCGGCGTCGGCTACGAGGTCGTGGTCCCGCTGGGGGTGATGGAGGGCTTGCCGGCGGTGGGCGAGGCGGTGAGTCTCGCGACCGAGCTCGTGGTCCGGGAGGACGGCTGGTCGCTCTACGGGTTCCGCGACGAGGCCGAGCGGCGTTTCTTCCAGCGGTTGATCGGCGTGAGCGGCGTGGGACCGAAGATCGCCATCGCCCTCATGTCGGCCTTAGGAGTGGAGCGGGGGGCGCGGGCGGTGAAGGAGAAGAACATCGCTCTGCTCGCCTCGGTGAACGGGATCGGCAAGAAGACGGCCGAGCGTCTGGCGCTTGAACTGGCCGATAAGCTCGGCGAGTTTGAGGAGGGTGGGGCCGGCGTGGCGGCGGGCGTGGGGGCGGCGGCGGGCGGGGCCGCCGAGGCCGCGTTGCGCGGGCTCGAGCGGCTCGGCTACGCGACCGCCGAGGCCGATGGCGCGTTGCGCCGCGCGCTCGCCGCGGACGGCGGGGCCGACCCGGAGACGCTGATGCGGCGGGCGCTGCGACTTCTCGCGAACGGGTGATCATGGCCACGACGGCGGAGTGGATCTGCACGCGCTGCGGCTCGACCAACCGGCTCCTCGTGCCGGATGGGACGACGCGGAGTGTGGACGTCTGTGTCTCGTGCCACACCAAGCATCAGCTCGACGCCGAGGCGCGGCCGGTCCGGTGGCGGGCGCGAGCGCTCGGGACCAAAGCGGCGTGACCACGCGCGCCCGCACCCAGGTCACCACCCCCGAGGCCCTCCCCGACGAGCGCCTCACCGATGCGGCCCTGCGCCCGTCGCGGCTGGACGAGTTCGTCGGTCAGGCCAAGGTCAAAGAGTCCCTCCAGATCGCGATCGACGCGGCGAAGCAGCGCCGCGAGCCGCTCGACCACGCGCTCTTCTTCGGCCCGCCGGGGCTCGGGAAGACCACGCTCGCGCTCCTGATGGCGAAGGAGCTCGGGGTCAACGTGCGCACGACCTCCGGGCCGGTGCTCGAGCGCGCGGGGGATCTGGTGGGGCTCCTGACGTCGCTCCAGGCGAACGACATCCTGTTCATCGACGAGGTCCACCGGCTGCGCCCCGCGCTCGAGGAGTTCCTCTACCCCGCCATGGAGGACTATCGCGTAGACGTGCGGGTCGCCGACGGCGCTCACGCGCAGACGATCCCCATGGCGATCGAGCGCTTCACGCTGATCGGCGCGACCACGCGGTTTGGGCTGCTCACTCCGCCCATGCGCGCGCGTTTCGGCCTCGTGGAGCGGCTCTCGTACTATCCGCCGGACGACATCGCCCAGATTCTCAGCCGGTCGGCCAGGATCCTCGGCGTGCCCGCCGACGCGGGCGGGATCGCCGAGCTCGCGCGTCGCAGTCGCGGCACGCCGCGCGTGGCGAACCGGCTGCTCAAGCGGGTGCGCGACTACGCGCAGGTCCGGGCCGGCGGCCACATCACGGCGCCGGTCGCCGCCGAGGCGCTCAAGCGGTTGGAGGTCGACGAGTTCGGCCTCGACGACATGGACGGGCGCATCCTGAAGACGATCATCGAGCAGTTCGAAGGCGGTCCCGTGGGCCTCACGACGATCGCCGCGGCCGTGGGCGAGGATCCCGGCACGCTCGAGGAGGTGTACGAGCCCTTCCTCATGCAGCAGGGCTTCCTCGCGCGCACGCCACGCGGCCGCTGTGCCACGACGGCGGCTTACCGGCACTTCGGCTTCACTCCACCCCGCGTCGCCGAGCAGCCGACGATGTTCGACGGCTGAGCCGATGCGTGCCGGGCGGCGGCGGGGAGCGACCCCCGGTTCGTCCCACCCCCCCGCCCCACGCGGTCCGACTCCCCCATGTCCTTTCGCACCGCCGATTTCGACTACTCGCTGCCCCTTGAGCTGATCGCCCAGGACCCGTCCCCGGAGCGATCGGCAAGCCGGCTCCTCGTGCTCGAGCGGGAACGCGGAGCGATCCGTCACGCGCGGTTCCCCGATCTGGTGGACCTGATCGCGCCCGACGATGTCCTCGTCGTGAATGTCTCGCGAGTGATCCCGGCACGGCTGCACGGGAATCGGGATGGGCAGCGCGCGGGGGGCGGGGCGAGCGGAGCCGGGGGGCCGGGGGCGGAAGTGTTGCTGGTGCGTGCGTGTGCGGACGGGACGTGGCTCGCGATGGGGCACCCGGGCGGCAAGCTCAAGCCCGGGCGGCGCGTCACCTTCGGCCCCGACAGCGCAGTCGAGATCGTGGAGGTCTTGGGTGGGGGGCTGCGGCGCGTGCGCTTCGTCGGCGACCTCGACGCTCGAGCCACGCTCGCGCGATACGGCGAGGTCCCCCTCCCGCCGTACATCCGTCGGCCGCCCGGGCCGTTGGACCGCGAGCGCTACCAGACGGTCTATGCCGCGCACGACGGGAGCGTCGCGGCGCCGACGGCCGGCCTGCACTTCACCTCGGAGCTGCTCCTGCGCCTGCGCGACAGAGGCGTCGCCATCGCGGAACTCGACTTGCACATCGGGCCGGGCACCTTCAAACCCGTCGAGACGGACGACCTCGCGGGCCATCCGATGCATGCCGAGGCTTACGTGGTAGGCGAGGAGGCGGCGGCAGCGATTAACCGGAGGCGGGAGGCGGGCGGCGCCGTGTGGGCCGTCGGCACGACCGTGGTGCGGGCCCTGGAAGCGTGCGTGGACGAGCGCGGCAGGATCAGCGCCGCTGCCGGGGAAACCCGCCTGTTCATTTATCCGCCGTATCGCGTCCGCGCGATCGACCACTTGCTCACCAACTTCCACCTGCCTCGCTCCACGCTCCTGATGTTGGTGTGCGCCTTCGGCGGCTACGAGCCTGTCATGCGCGCGTACGCCGAGGCCGTGCGGGAGCGCTACCGCTTCTACTCGTACGGCGATTGCATGGCGGTCGTCTGATGCCGATCTGCCGGCGAGGTGTCGCGTCCTCGCAGTCAACGCCGGGGCCCTCGCGGTGACGGCCGGCTTCACGATCGCGGCCACGAGCGGCGCCGCTCGGGCGGGGGTGCTGGCGCTGCCGCACGGGACCGTCGAGACGCCGGCGTTCATGCCGGTGGGGACGCAGGGGACGGTACGCGCCTTGGCTCCGAGCGATTTACGGATGGCCGGCGCGACGCTCGTCCTCGCGAACGCGTACCACCTGCACCTGCGCCCCGGCGAGCAGGTCGTGGCACGGCTCGGTGGCCTGCATCGCTTCATGGGTTGGGACCGCCCGCTGCTCACCGAT
>DATLKW010000254.1:0-14536 GCA_035538175.1 Gemmatimonadales bacterium
CACCGACATCCGGTCCCTGCGCCTCGGGGGCCTCGAGCTCTCCGACTCCTCGGCGGCGCTCTATCGCCTCGGGGGCTTAAGCGAAGCGGCCGGGCGCCTGCAGCAAGGGCTCCTCGGGCACGACGTGCTGCACCGCTTCACGGTGGAGATCGATTATCCGACACGCCGCGTACGACTCTACGATCCCGCCGCGTATCGCTACGGCGGTCCGGGGCACAGCGTCCCCTTCACCCCAGATGCCGATCTGCCCCTGCTCGGCGCCACGATCAAAGTCCCGGGTCGTCGCGCCGTCACCGCCCGACTCCTGCTCGACACCGGTGCCTCCGGTCTCTGCCTGATCCTCACGACGCCGTTCGTGGTAGAACACGATCTCACCCGCGTGCGGCCGGCTCTCGAGGCGCCGATCGGGACGGGGCTCGTGGGTGAGCTGCACGGGACCATCGTGCGGCTTGAGGCGCTCGAGCTCGGGCGCCTCCGCGTGCGCTCCCCCACGACGGGACTCGGGGGCGAGAACAAGGGATTCCTGGGGCGCACGGACATCGACGGTGTCGTCGGTAACGCGGTCTTCGAGGGGTCGCGTCTGATCGTCGACTATGCGCGGCGGCGCATCATCGTCGAGCGCCGGGCGAGCGAGGGTGCGGCGTGCGACTACGACATGAGCGGCCTGCGGCTCGTCGCGCGCGGGCCGGCGCTACGCCAGTTGGTCGTGGCGTATGTCGTCCCGCACAGCCCGAGCGCCGATGCCGGGATCCGGGCCGGGGACGAGCTCCTGCGGGTCGACGGGCGGGGCGTGGCGGACCAGGACCTGAGCGCCGTGCGGCGCGAGCTGCGCGTCGACGGCGCGCTGCGCCAGCTCGTGCTCCGACGCGAGGCCGACACGGTTCGCGTGGCGCTCAGGCTGCGGCGTCTCCTGTAACGCTCGGGGGCTCGAAGGTGGGCGCGCGCAGCTCGGGCACGCGCCAGGCCGCCACGGCGACCGCAGCGAGACACAGTGCGGCGCCCGCCGCCACGGCGCTCGGCGCGCCGACTCGCTCCGCCAGCAGTCCCGCCTGGAACGCGCCGAGCGGTGCCATCCCCACGAACACGAACGCGTAGAACGCCATGACGCGACCGCGCAGCGGGTCCGGCACGAGCGTTTGGAGCATGGTGTTGGCGAGCGCCGTGGTCACGATCATCGCGCACCCGTCGAATCCGAGCAGCAGGAGGGCGAGGCCGAAGGACCGCGCGGCCGTGAACGCGATCAGGAGCAGCGCGAAGGCCGCGGCGCCGCCGAGCATCGTCGCCCCCTTGGGCACCCGGGCGCCCCAGACGGCAAGCCCGAGGGCCCCGAGCATCGCCCCGACCCCAACCGAGGCCATGAGGGCGCCGTAGCCCGCCGCGCCGCTCTGCAAGACGTCGCGCGCGAACACCGGCATCAGGACGAGGAAGGGGTAGCCAAAGATGCTCATCGCCGCGACGAGGAGGACGAGGGCGCGCACGCGCCGCTCGCGCCAGATGAAGGCGACGCCGACGCGGAAGCCGTCCCACACCGACTCGGGGTGGGACTGCGGCGCGAACGGCGGCAGCCGCATGGCGCCGAGGCTCCACAGGACGGCGAGGTAGCTGAGCCCGTTCGCGAGGAAACAGGGCCCCACTCCCGCAGCGCCGATCACGAGTCCGGCGACCGCGGGACCCACGATGCGCGCGGCGTTGAACATCGACGAGTTGAGCGCGATCGCGCTCACCAAATCTTCCTTGCCCACCATGTCCACCAGGAACGCCTGTCGCGCGGGGATATCGAACGCGTTGACCACGCCGAACGCCAGGGCGAGCACCATCACCTGCCACACGGCGATCACGTGAGCGAACACGAGGGCGGCGAGCGCGAGCGCCTCGAGCATCTGCAGCACCTGCGTGACGACGATCAGGCGGCGTTTGTCGACGCGATCCACCACGATCCCGGCGTACAGGGTGCACGCGAGCACGCCGGCCGAGCGGAGAGCTTGGTTCAGGCCGACGGCGAAGGGGGAATTCGTGAGCTCCAAGACGAGCCAGCCCAGGGCCACCGATTGCATCCAGGTGCCGATGAGGGAGATGCCCTGGCCGAGGACGAAGAGGCGGAAGTTGCGGTGGGTGAGGGCCCCGATGCGCAGCAGGCGGGCGACGCCGTCCATTGCGGGAAAGCTCGCGGGCTTCAGATATTTGGGGTAGGGCGCCGATGAAATTCACGACCTACAGCCGCTACCTGCCCGAGCTGGCCGACACGCTCAACCTCCAGGCCCTGCTCGACCAGCTCGCCGATTTCCTCCTGCAATCGGGCTTCGCCGGAGGTGCGTACTCGCACCCCTTCTGGGGCGAGTTCGGCGAAGACGAGGCCGACCGCTCGCTCGACGCCCTGCGGCAGGCGATCCTGCAGGCCCTGATGGATTCCGGGCAGCTCACGCCCGAGATGCTCAAGCTCCTGCGGGGCGAGACCACGGGGGACCAGGCGCGCGACGCCGAGCTCGAGCGCCAGCTCTCGGAGCTGTTGGACAAGATCGTGCAGAAGCTGATCGACGAGGGCTACCTGAACGTCGCCGAGGCGCCGAAGGTGCCGTCGGGGCAGCAGCCGCTCTTCGGCCCCGGGGGAATGGCGAAGGAGGCGGCGCAGCAAGTGCAGTTCAACCTCACGGAGAAGGGCATCGACTTTCTCGGCTACCGGACTCTGAAGCACCTGCTCGGGAGCATCGGGAAGTCGAGCTTCGGGGCTCACGAGACGGAGCACCTCGCCACCGGGATCGAGGCCGAGGCGGTGAGCAAGCCGTACGAGTACGGCGACACCCTCAACCTCGACGTGAACGCGACGCTCACCAACGCCCTGCAGCGCGAGGGGCTCGGCGTCCCGATCAACCTCGAGTACGACGACCTGATGGTGCATCAGGCCGAGTACCGGTCCTCCTCGGCCACGGTGCTGATGCTCGACTGCTCGCACTCGATGATCCTGTACGGCGAGGACCGCTTCACGCCGGCGAAGAAGGTGGCCCTCGCCCTCACGCACCTCATCCGCACTCAGTTTCCGGGCGACACGTTACGCGTCGTGTTGTTCCACGACACGGCCGAGGAGATCCCGCTCGCCCAGCTCGCGCGCGCGCAGGTCGGGCCGTATCACACCAACACGGCGGAGGGGCTGAAGCTGTCGCGCCGCATGCTCTTGTCGCAGCGCAAGGATATGCGTCAGATCATCATGATCACCGACGGTAAGCCTTCAGCGCTCACGCTCCCCGACGGCCGGATCTACGTCAACTCGATGGGGCTCGACCCGCAGATTCTGCAGGCCACCTACCGCGAGGTGGCCTTGTGCCGCCGCTCGGGGATCATGATCAACACGTTCATGCTCGCGCGGGACCGCAGTCTCGTCGAGTTCGTGAAGCGGGTGTCGGCGATCTGTCGCGGCAAGGCGTACTTCACGAACACCATGACGCTCGGGCAGTTCATCCTAATGGACTTCATGCGGCGCAAGACGCGCCGCGTGAGCTAGGGCGAGCCGCTCCTCCCCTCGTCTGCCTCGAGCCTCGACCCACGCTAGCGCGCCCGGTCCTCGTACACGAGCTGTGACAGGTCCGCCACGAGATTGTGCGCGGCGCTATCCGCCTTGATCCCCCCGGTGAGGACGACCAGCACATACGGAGCGCCGTTCGTCGGATAGACGACGGCGGCGTCGTGGTAGACCACCTCGCCGATCCATCCCGTCTTGTGGGCGACGCGCGTCCCCCGCGGCAGGCCGATGGGGATGCCCTCGTTGAACTCCTGGCGGGCGAGGATCGCGAGCATCGTGTCACAGGCGGCCCGGCTCGCGGCGCGGCCCGTCGCAATGGCGCCGAGCAATGCGCCCAAGTCGCGGGCGGTGGTGCGGTTGTTGAGGCCCGCGGCGTACGCCTTTCCATCCTCTACGCCTCGGAGCACCTCGATCGACCAGGCCCCGAGCGCGCGGGCCGAGGTCTGGGCGCGGGCGGCGCCGACCCGTTCGAACAACAGGTTGGTGGCGAGGTTCGAGGACCGCGTGATCATCAGCTGCAGCAGCTCGCGCATCGAGGCCCGCCGGCCAACGCGGGCGTACAGCGTGGAATCAGAATCGTCGTCCTTCCCCACGCTGAACGGCGAGCCGTCGACGAGCGACGGGAAGGCGGTGTGCACGTCGAGGGAGTCGTCGAGGCGGAGGAGCCCCGCGTCCGCGTCCCGGAAGAGCTGGATCATCACGGGGACTTTCATCGTGCTCGCCGCGTGGAGGGTGAGGTTCGCGTCGACGAGCAACGACTCGGGCCGGGCGAGCGATCGGTAATACACCCCGACCGCCCGAGCCGGCGCCCGCGCGATGCGGGCCGTGACGCGACCGCGCAGGGCGGCGAGATCCTGCCCCCGCGCACCCGATGCGGCGACGACGACGAGCGATACGATCACGCACCAGGTGCGTGGCACGGGCGGCGCGGGCGGCGCGGGCGGCACGGGCAACAACCTCGCTGTGTGGACGCGGGGAATATGCGCGCGGTTTAGTTAAATTGGAGTCGTGAGCGAGTTCGTGTTCGGCACCCACAACGCCGCGTTCGTCCAGGTGATGTATGAGCAGTACCTGCGGGACCCGGGGTCCGTGGGCGAAGAGTGGCGTCAGCTGTTCGACAACGGGAAGCTCGCGGAGCTCCCGGTGATCCCGACCGAGCGCGAGGAGGTCCGGGCGGCGGCGACCGCGGCGACCCCGGTGAGCGAGGCGGCCGAGCGCGCGGGAGGCGGCGCCAGCGCCGCCCCCCCACCTGCCGCACCCGCCCCGTCCGGCGCGCCCGCGGCGCTCGCCGCGTCCGCGATCCCGGGGCTCACGCCAATCTCCGGGCCTGCGGCCCGCCTCGCCGAGAACATGACGGCCTCGCTGTCCGTCCCCACCGCCACGTCGTTTCGCGAGATCGCGGTGGAGGTGCTCGACGGCCGCCGCAAGGCGCTGAACGCCCAGCTCGCGGCGGCCGGGAAGAAGGTCTCCTACACCCATCTCGTCGGGTACGCGATCGTGCGCGCCGCCCGCGACTACCCGGTGATGACACATGTCTTCGAAGAGGTAGAGGGGAAGCCGTATCGCCGCGACCCGCAGGGGGTGAATCTCGGCCTCGCGGTGGACGTGGAGCGGAAGGACGGGCGCCGGGCCCTCGTCGTTCCCGTGATCCGCCACGCCGAGAGCCTCGACTTCGCCGCGTTCCACGCGACCTACGAGACGCTGGTCGAGAAGGCGCGAGCGAACCGTCTCCTCCCCGACGACTTCGCGGGCGCCACGATCACGCTCACGAACCCCGGCACCCTGGGCACGGTGGCCTCCGTGCCGCGCTTGCTCAAGGGCCAGGGCTCAATCATCGCGACGGGAGCGATCCGGCAGATCGGGTCCACGCGGCTGATGACCATCACGTCGACCTACGATCACCGCATCATTCAAGGCGCCGAGTCGGGACTGTTCTTGCGTCGGCTGGAGGCCCTCCTCCAGGGCGCAGACGGCTTCTACGAGCGCGTGTTCGAGAGTTTGGGGCTCGCCGCGGCGGTCGCAGGACAGGGACCGGCGCTCGTCGCGCCAGTGGTGGCGGGTCGCGACACGGCGATCACCCTCGGGGCGCCGGCCGCGCCGGTGAGCGGCGCGAGCCTCGAGGACGTGAAGTACGTCGCCGCTGCGATGGCGCTCGTCAAGGCATTCCGAAACTTCGGTCACATGGCCGCCCGGCTCGATCCGCTCGGCTCGGAGCCACCTGGCGATCCGGCCCTCGACCCGGCGCCGCTCGGCCTCACGCCCGAGATCATGGCCCGGATCCCGGCAGAGGTGTTGCGGGTCTACGTGCCGGGCCGCACCCTCGCGGAGGCGTACCCCCGCCTTCAGGAGACGTATTGCGGCACGATCTCCTACGAGGTGGAGCACATCGGCAGCCATCAGGAGCGCGTGTGGCTCCGCCAGGTGATCGAGTCGGGCGAGCATCGCCGTCCGCTTGCCGCCGACGAGAAGCGCAAGTTGCTCGCCCGGCTAACCGCCGTCGAAGGGCTCGAGCGCTTCCTCCATCGCGCCTACCTCGGCCAGAAACGGTTCTCGATCGAGGGGCTCGATGCGCTCGTGCCGATGCTCGACGAGACGGTCGAGCTCGCGGGCGCGAGCGGCGCGCGCCGGGTCGTACTCGGCATGGCGCACCGGGGACGCTTGAACGTCTTGGCGCACGTCGTGGGGCTGCCCTACGAGACGATCTTCGCGGAGTTCGAGGGCGGGCGCCACGTCGAGGAAACGCTCACGCCGGAAGGCGGTACCGGCGACGTGAAGTACCATCACGGAGCCGAGGGCGTGTATCAGACTGCCGCGGGGAAACCGGTGAACGTCACCCTGAGCCCGAATCCCAGTCATCTCGAGGCCGTGAATCCCGTCGTCGAGGGCCGGGCCCGGGCAAACCAGACGAACCGTCGGGGCAAGGAGGCGATTCACGACGCGAGCGTTGCGGTGCCGGTCCTGATTCACGGGGATGCGTCGTTCGCGGCGCAAGGCGTCGTGGCCGAGACCTTCAACCTGGCACGCTTGAAGGGCTACACCACGGGCGGCACGATTCACCTCATCGCGAACAACCAGCTCGGCTTCACGACCGAGGCGAGGGAGGGGCGCTCGACCGACTATTCGAGCGACCTCGCCAAGGGGTTCGACGTTCCCATCATCCACGTGAACGCCGATGATGCGGAGGCGTGTCTGGCCGCGGCGCGGCTCTCGATGCTCTATCGCAACAAGTTCCACGGGGACGTCGTGATCGACGTCGTGGGCTACCGGCGGCACGGGCACAACGAAGGGGACGAGCCGGCGTACACGCAGCCCTTGATGTACGAGCGGATCAAGCAGACGCCGACGGTGCGCGAGCGCTACGCGGGGCAGCTCGCGCGCGAGGGCGTCGTGGCCGCGGCCGAGGCCGCGACCGACGTGGAGCAGATGCAGCAACGCCTCGCCGACGTCCAGCAGTCGCTCAAGGCGCACCTCGAGGGTGTGGGCGCCGGGGAGGAGCCGCAGCGCATCTCCGGCGCGCAGGCCGCGGTGGCGGAACCCGAGACGGCGGTGGCCGCGTCGGTCCTGACGACGCTGAACGAGCAGCTCCTCACCGTCCCCTCCGGGTTCACGGTGATCCCGAAGCTCAAGAAGCAGCTCGAGCGTCGGCGCGAGGCGCTCACGGCGGGGGAGATCGACTGGGCCCATGGCGAGGCGCTGGCGCTCGCGTCCCTCGTCGTGGAAGGGACGTCGATCCGGCTCACGGGCCAGGACACCGAGCGGGGCACCTTCAGTCAGCGCCATCTGGTGCTGCACGACGCTACCAACGGGCGGCGCTTCGCACCAATCCAGAATCTGCCGGCCGCCCGGGCGCCGTTCGAGCTGCACAACAGCCCCCTCTCCGAGTTCGCCTGCCTGGCCTTCGAGTATGGCTACGCGGCGGCCGCTCCCGACGCGCTCGTCCTGTGGGAGGCGCAGTACGGCGACTTCACGAACGGCGGCGAAGTCATCATCGACCAGTTCCTCATCGCCGGCCTCGCCAAGTGGGGGCAGACATCGCGGCTCACGCTGCTGTTGCCGCACGGCTATGAGGGCCAGGGGCCCGAGCATTCGAGTGCCCGCATCGAGCGGTTCCTCGCGCTCGGGGCAGAAGGCAACCTGCGGATCGCGAACTGCACGACGCCCGCGCAGTACTTCCACCTGCTGCGGCGCCAGGCACGGCACGCGGAGCTGCGCCCCTTGGTGCTGTTCACGCCGAAGAGCCTGTTGCGCCTGCCGCAGGCGGCGTCGCGTGTGGAGCAGCTCACCAGCGGCGGCTTCCGTCCGGTGCTCGACGATCCCGCCGGGGAGGCGCATCGCAACGCCACCCGCCTCGTGCTGTGCAGCGGCAAGGTGTTTTACGATCTCTCGCTCTCGCCGCGGCGGGCGGAGGCGCCGCACGTCGCCATCGGGCGGGTCGAGTTGCTCTACCCCTTCCCCGCCCCCGACGTCGCCGAACTCATCCGGCGCTACCCCGATATCCGCGAGATCGTCTGGGTGCAGGAGGAGCCGCGCAACATGGGGCCGCAGAAGTTCATGCTCCCGCAGCTGCGCGAGCTGGTCCCTGCGGACGTGGCCGTGCGCGACATCGGCCGCCCGGAGCGCTCGAGTCCGGCGGAGGGCTACCCGGCGGCGCACCAGGTGGAGCAAGCGCGGATCGTCGCCGCCGCCCTCGCCCGCTAACCACCTCCCCCCCTCCCCCCCAACCCCCTCAGCCCGCCCGTCCCGGCCGCACTACCGCCGCCGACGGGGTCCGCTAGCTTGTGCTCTCATGGGCATTGGCGCGACGTCCCAGGCTCGGCAAGAACGCGACTCGGTGGTCATCCGCTTCGCGGGAGACTCGGGGGACGGGATGCAGGTGTCGGGCTCCCGCTTCACGGCCGAAACCGCCCTAGCGGGCAACGACCTCACCACGTTTCCCGATTTCCCCGCTGAGATCCGGGCGCCGGCGGGGACGACCTACGGCGTGTCGGCGTTCCAGATCCATTTCGGCTCGCTCGACGTCATGACGCCGGGCGACGAGGTGGACGTGCTCGTCGCGATGAACCCGGCCGCCCTCAAGGTCGATCTCAAGGACCTGCGCCTCGGTGGCACGATCCTCGTCGATACGGGGGCCTTCAACGCGCGCAACCTCACGAAAGCGGGCTACGCCGCCGACCCGCTCGCGGACGGGTCGCTCGCCCCCTATCGGCTGCTCAAGTTCGACATCACGAAACTCACGCTCGACGCGGTAAAGGACTGCGGGCTTCACACGCGCGAGGCGCATCGCTGCCGCAACATGTGGGCGCTGGGGCTCGTCCTCTGGATGTACGGCCGGGAACGCGAAGCCACGATCGCCTGGCTCCAGCAGAAATTTACCGCGCGACCCGAGCTCGCCCGGGCGAACATCGCGGCGTTGAACTCAGGCCACGCGTTCGGCGAGACCGCCGAGATGTCGGAGCAGGTCGTCGGCTACGCGGTGAAGAAGGCTCGGCTCGCGCCTGGGGTATACCGCACGGTGAGCGGCACCGAGGGCCTCGCGTGGGGCCTCGTGGCAGGGATGCGGGCGGCCGGGCTCGAGAAGCTCCTGTTCGCGGGGTACCCAATCACTCCGGCGTCGCTGCTCCTGCACACGCTCGCGAATCTCAAGCCGTACGGGGTCTTCACTTTCCAGGCCGAGGACGAGATCGCCGCCATCGGCGCTGCGATCGGCGCGGCGTACGCGGGCTCCCTCGGCGTCACGTCGAGCTCCGGGCCGGGCCTCGCCCTCAAGACCGAGATGCTAGGGCTCGCGATCGCCACCGAGCTGCCGCTCGTCGTGATCAATTCGCAGCGCGCCGGGCCCTCGACCGGCATGCCCACCAAGGCCGAGCAGTCGGACCTGCTCCAGGCCGTCTACGGGCGCAACGGGGACGCGCCGCTCGCCGTGGTGGCCGCGGCCACGGCGACCGACTGTTTCGACGTCGCGATCGAAGCCGTGCGGCTCGCGGTCACCTACATGACGCCGGTGATCCTGCTGTCGGACGCCTTTCTCGCCCATGCCGCCGAGCCCTGGCGGCTCCCCGACCTCACCGCGCTGCCGCGCTTCCCGGTGGTGTTCCGCACGGACCCCGCGGGCTTCCAGCCGTTCCAGCGGGATCCGGAGACGCTCGCCCGCCCCTGGGTGCGCCCCGGGACCCCGGGCCTTGAGCACCGCATCGGCGGCCTCGAGAAGGACTACGACACGGGGCATATCTCTTACGATCCCGAGAACCACGCGCGGATGACGCGCGCCCGCGCCGATAAGATCGCGGGGATCGCTCGCGACATTCCCCCGCAGGCCGTTGCGTTGGGAGTGGATCAAGGGGCGGTGGCCGTGGTGGGGTGGGGCTCGACCTACGGCGCCATTCACGAGGCGGTCCGCCAGGCGCGCGCCGACGGGCGCGACGTCTCCCACATTCACTTGCGCTACTTGAACCCCTTCCCGCGCAATCTCGGCGACCTGTTGCGCCGCTTCAAACGCATCGTCGTGCCGGAGCTGAATGCGGGCCAACTCGTCCAGCTGTTGCGCGCCACCTACCTCCTGCCGGTCGAGGGGCTGTCCAAGGTCCAGGGCAAGCCGTTCAAGGTGAGCGAGATTCTCGAGGCGATCCCGTGACCGTCACGACCGTCACTGACGCCGAGCTCCAGCCGCGCGACTACGCCTCGGACCAGGAGGTCCGCTGGTGTCCCGGCTGCGGCGATTACGCGATCCTGAAGGCGATGCAGAAGGCGCTCGCCGAAGTGGGGGCGCAGCGCGAGCGTACGGTGTTCGTATCCGGCATCGGGTGCGCCGCGCGGTTCCCGTACTACATGGCCACCTACGGCTTCCACACGATCCACGGACGGGCGCCGGCGATCGCCACCGGGATCAAACTCGCGAACCCGGAGCTCGACGTGTGGGTGATGACGGGCGACGGCGACGGCCTGTCGATCGGTGGGAACCACATGTTGCACGTGCTGCGCCGCAACGTGGGCCTCCACATCGTGCTCTTCAACAACGAGATCTACGGCCTCACGAAGGGTCAGTATTCGCCCACCTCGCGGCGCGGGACCCGCTCGCCCTCGACGCCGCAGGGGTCGGTGGATTATCCCGTGTCGCCGTGCATGTTCGCGCTGGGCGCCGGGGCGCGGTTCGTGGCGCGCGGGGTGGATACCCTGCAGCCGCACTTAGTGGGGGTGCTCCGCCGCGCGCACGCGCACCGAGGGGCCTCCTTCGTGGAGGTGATTCAGAACTGCGTCGTCTTCAACGACGGGGCGTTCGACGCCTTCACCGCGAAGGAGGCGGCGCCGGACGCGCAGCTCCACGTGGAGCACGGCAAGCCCCTCATCTTCGGAGCGCGGCGCGAGCGAGGGCTTCGCCTCAAGCCCGGGACGCTCGAGCTCGAGGTGGTCGGGGTGCCGGAGACCGGAGCGCTGCCCCCCGACCTCTTGGTGCACGACGAGACGAATCGCGCGCTCGCACAGCTGCTCGCGGCACTCGAGCCCCCCGCGTTCCCCGTGGCGCTCGGCGTCCTCTACTGCCACCCGGCTCCCGCGTTCGAGACCGAGGTGTACGCGCAAGCCCGGGCGGCCGGTCAGAGTCCGGCGCTCGCCGATCTCGGGCGCTTGGTCGGCGGCGAGGGGACGTGGACCGTCGCGGGGTGAGGCGACCGCCCGCAGGCTTGCTGGGCGCGGTGTGAAGCGGCTCGCCCTCCTCGTCGCGCCGCTCTTCGCTCCTCTCCAAGGCGACGGTCGGTGGTCGTCCGCCGCGCCGCTCCCCGTCCCGACCCAGGAACTCACCGGCGCCGTGCTTCACGGCAAGATCTACGTCGCGGGGGGATTCGACCATTCGAGTGCGCCCACCGCGGCTGCGTTTCGCTACGATCCATCGGTGAATCGGTGGGGTCGGATTGCCGACCTGCCCGAGGCGCGGCACCACATGCCCCTCGCCGTCGTGGGCGACACCCTTTACGCCGTGGGGGGGCTCGCCGGGCAGCGCTTCGAGCCGGTGACCACGCTGTGGCTCTATCGCGAGCAGGCGAACACGTGGGAGGCGCGGGCGCCGCTTCCGGCGGCGCGTGGCGCCTCGGGGGCCGTGGGGGTGGACGGTCGGCTGATCGTCGTGGGGGGATGGGGTGCGGGACGCCGGCTCGTCGCGGTCACGGCGATCTATGACCCAGCGACGAACCGCTGGCACGACGCCGCGCCGATCCCGACGCCGCGCGATCATCTCGCAGCGGTCGGCGTGAACGGCCTCGTGTATGCGATCGGCGGCCGCCCTCTCAATCCTGACAGCAACTACGATCGCGTGGAGGCCTACGATCCCACGCGGGGCCGCTGGGCGCCGCGTGCCCCGATGCCCAGCCGCCGGGGTGGACTCGCGGCGGCCGTGGTGGACGGCAAAGTCCACGTCGTGGGCGGGGAGAAGCGCCACGGCGTGTTCGCGAACCATGAAGTCTATGATCCGGCGACGGACCGGTGGACCCTCGCGCCGCCCCTCCCACTCGCCCGCCACGGGCTCGCGGCGGCTGCGGTGGGAGGGCGTCTGTACGTGATCGGCGGCGGGCCCGAGGCGGGCTTCGCCCAGACGGACGCCGTCGAGGCCTTCACGCCGCCCTAGCGAGCCGCCCGGCCCCAATCTCCACCATGCCTGCGCTCCTCGTCATCGCGCGCTACGTCGTGGTCGCCGCGTTCGTGGCGAGCTTCGTCGCCGCCCTCGCCTCGTGGGCGGTCCGGACGCGACGCGTGTCACGGTTCGGCGCGCTTGGTCGCACCCTGCGCGCGGCGAGCGAGCCCCTGATCCGGCCGGTCGAGGCGCGCCTCGTGCGGACGGGGCGCAACCCGGTCCATGCCGGGTGGTGGCTTGTCGTAGGCGTCACGGTCGGGGGCATCGTCCTCTTGTCGCTCCTGAACTGGCTCGCGGGCAACCTCTACGGTGCCAGCCTGGCGTTGGCCGGCGGCCCGCGCGTGCTCTTGGCATTCGCGATCAGCGCCGCGTACAAGGTGCTGTTCCTCGCACTCATCGTGCGGGTGGTGGGCAGTTGGTTCGGCCGGTTTCGGTACACGTGGTGGATGCGGCCGGCGTACCTCCTGACCGACTGGCTCGTCGAGCCGATCCGGCGGCTGTTTCCGCCGGGCGGGGCGCTCGACTGGAGTCCCCTCATCGCCTGGCTCGTCCTCTGGGTGCTTGAGCAGGTCCTGCTCGCCATCGTGTGGTTGTGAGCGTGGCCCTGGTGGTGCACGTGGTACCGCGGGCCCACCGCACCGAGATCGTCGGTCGGCACGGCGACGCCTTGAAGATCCGGCTCCGGGCCCCTCCCGTCGGCGGCGCCGCGAACGCCGAGTTGATTCGGTTCATCGCGGCGTGCCTCGGGGTCCCCGAGCGCGCGGTGACCATCGCTCACGGGGCGCGTGGGCGCCGCAAGACGTTGCTCGTGCACGGCGTGGGACCCGACGCCCTCGAGCCCGCCCTCCGCGACGGCGCGGCGATTCAGGATGCCCGAGCCGCCTTGAACACGCGGAACAGGTAGTAGAGGGCGGGCAGCAACACCGCGGCCCCGAGGGCGAGCGCGCCGAGCAGCAGCCGAAGGGTGGCGGCGGGTGCCGCGACCCCCGGGATCGTCAAGTCCGGCGGTACGAGGTAGGGGTACTGGCTCAAGGCCCACCCCCAGAGGATGAGCGACACCTGGGCGGCGGCGGCGCGGCGGGCCGTACGCCAGCGGCGGCGCACGAGTGCGACGAGGGCCGTGATAGCGGCGGCCGCGGTGAGGGCGTGCAGCGGAGCGGCCCACGTCGCGAAGATCAGGCCGTCGCGCACCCGCGGCGCGTACCGTGCCGCGAGCCAGAGCGCGACCGCGGCTACCACGAAGAGCGCCACGCCCGCGCCGAGGGCCCGCCGGCGGAAGGCCTCTTGGAGCTCGGGGTCCCGGGTCTCGAGCGTCAGGTAGACCGCGGCGAGAAACGCGAACGCGACGAGGGCGAACGCCCCGACCGACACGGTAAACGGATTGAACCAGGGGGCGACGTAGGTCGCGAGGAACTGGCCCACGTCCCCGGCTCCACTCTCCCGCAGCTCGGCGCCCCGTCCGATGGCGCCCGACGCGATCGCGCCGACGATCATCCCCAAGAGGAGCGGGGTTATGAGGCTCGCGCCGGCGAAGATCGCGCCCCACCTCCGCGCGGGCGCCTCGCCGTGGCCCGCCTCCGGTTCCTCGGTCCCCCCCAACTCTCGTCCGCCGTAGCGCCAAAAGGTGAACGCCGAGCCTCGCAGTACGATGCCGATGAGGACCAGTGAGAGCGGGATGTGCAGGAAGGTGCCCAAGCGCGCGAACGCTTCCGGGAACCCCGTGAAGAGCAGCACGATGGCGAGGATCAGCCACACGTGATTCGCTTCCCACACGGGACCGATGGCGTGGGCGATCAGCTCGCGTTGCTCCGCCTTGCGCGGGCCCGTCGCCCAGAGGGCCCACACGCCTCCGCCGAAGTCCGCTCCGGCGAGCAACGCGTAGGCGTTGAGCGCGACGAAGAGGACGGCGGCGACGAACTCAGCGAGCATGGCGTCGGGCCCGTCGCGTCACCGCGCGTGCCGGCCAGGCACCCCGGCGATGTGCCGATACAGGAGCCACCCGACGATGCCGCCAAGGAAGCAATAGAGCAGCGTGAACGTGATGAATGGCACGATGAGCCCCGGCATGGGCGTGATCGCTTCGCGGGTCCTCAGGACGCCGTAGACCACCCACGGTTGTCGACCGAGCTCGGTGACCATCCACCCCGCCTCGACCGCGAGGAACCCCATCGGCGTCGCCACGACGATTGCGCGCAGCAGCGGGCGGTGGCGGGCGAGATCGGTACCCCGCCAGGCGTGCCATCCCGCCCACAGGGCAACCGCCGCGAGGTACGTCCCGAGCGCGACCATCAGCTGAAAGGACGCGTGCACCGCCGGGACGTTGGGCCAGTCCTCCTCCGGCACCGCGTCGAGGCCCTGCACCAGGGCCCCGCGTCGTGGAAGGCGAGGAGGGACAGGCCGCG
>DATLKW010000255.1:0-1717 GCA_035538175.1 Gemmatimonadales bacterium
GCGCCACACCGAGAGCTCGATCCCGACGCTCTCCAAGGCCTCGCGCCAGGCGAGCACGTGCTGGTACACGCTGTCGACGAGCGTGCCGTCTAAGTCGAACAGGAACGCCGGGCCCAAGGGCATCGCGGTCGAAATCTACCCTGGGTGTCGGCGGCGTCACGCCGTGCGGCGCGCCAGGGGGCGGCTCCTCGCGCGCGCCCCCTCCGATCGCCGCCGCTCCCAATTCGTTCCGCTCCTCGAGTTCCTCACTTCAACAGCATATCGTGCGGCCGGGCCGCCCCCGTGGGGAAGTGCTCGAAGTCCACGTCGAACGCGGGATCGAGCGTCAGTCCGCTCGCGGCCACGTTCACGAGCCGCAGCCGAAACGGCACCTTGCCGTCCAAGTTCGAGAGCAGCGAGTTACTCACGTACAGCCGCTTGCTGTCCGGGGTGAGCTTCAGCATTTGGGCCTGCGGGATTGCGACCGTGCTCACGAGCTTCGGGTGCCGGACGTCGGCGATGTCGTACTGCTGGACCGCGCCGCCGCCGAACAACGACACGAACAGGAACCGGTTGTCGTAGGAAATCCGCATGTCCGCCGGGATCGAGCCGTCGGCGAGCTGTACGACGCGGGAGAACGCGAGCTTGCCGTCCGGCCCGACCTCCCAGTACCACAGGCTGTTCCCGAAGGCACAGTTGACGAACCCGCCGCGCGCGGCCGCCCCGTGCAGCCACCGCACCTCGAGTGGCGCCTTGTCGAGGTGTTCGATGTGCTTCACCTTCCCCGTCGCGTAGTCCCACGCCACCACCTGATCGCCCACCTGCTCCATCGGCGTGTTCCCCACCATCACCGCGTGCGGGTGCGCCCAACTCGATGTCACGATCAGGTTCAGTTCCGGCTTGACGCCGACGTCGTACATGTAGTCGGGGGCGGGGAGTGCCTGCAAGAAATTGCCGTCGTCGTCGAGCTTCACGAGGGCGCCGGGCCCACCGCCGTCCTTGGCACCGAGCATGGCGATCAGCACGCCGCCCGGGACGGCGTAGAAGGTGTGGGGCCCCGCGTAGCCCGTCGTCGCCGCGAGGTCGGGGATCGTCTTGATCAGCTTCGGGTGCTTCGGGTCCGTGGCGACGTCGTAGATGAACAGGCGGTTCGAGAAGAGGCCCCCCGCGAAGATACGGTCGGCGTTTACGGTGTAGCCGAAGTGATGCGCCTCGTTCGCCGCGGAGCCGGCGGAGACCGTGGCGATCACCTTGGCGTACGTCGGCGACTTCGGGTTCGCGTCAATGACCGTGAGAAAGTCGGGATCGTTCTGGTCGGCATCGCTCGTCCAGACGTACAGCACGGACTCATGTTGGCCCGGGGGAAGTCCGCGGACGAACACCGATTCATCCTCGGGGCCGCGCGCGAGGGGGGAGGGGATGAGCGCCACCGGCAGGACGGCGCTGAGCAGCAACAGCGTCATGGGCTTCACGATCAACGCTCCTAACGGATAGGGACCCAAAGCGAAGAGCCGGTCGGCTCCTGGGAGCGCGGCCGGCTCAGTGACTCAACTCCAAGGCTTGTCCTCTTACGTCAGCGCCGCACCCTTGTGGAATGGGAGGTCGCTACACGCGCGGAACAGCCAGGAGAGCGAGCGCATTACCTGCGGAAGCTACCCCCGCGCCCGAGCCGGGCAAGGGCTGGGGACGATCCGCATCGGAAACTGACGCCGAGCCCGCGCGTGGCGTACCGGATGCT
>DATLKW010000256.1:0-5344 GCA_035538175.1 Gemmatimonadales bacterium
AGCACTCGTTCACGCGTTCGTGGCAGTAGTGGTCGTCGCGGGCCTGGTCTTCGTCCGCGATCCCCAGGCGGATGTTCTCATGCACGTTCATCGAGTCGAAGAGCGCCCCGTATTGAAACACGTAGCCGATCCGGGCCCGCAGGTGGGCCAGTTCCTTGCGCGTGAGCTTCGGCACGTGCAGGCCGTCCACGATCACGTCGCCTGCGTCGGGGCAGAGCAGCCCGTTGATCATCTTCAACGTGACGCTCTTCCCCACCCCTGAGGGGCCGAGCAGGGCCACGGTCTCGCCGTCCTTCACGTCGAGCGACACCCCGTCCAGCACCACGTTGTCCACGAAGCGCTTGGAGACGTTCAGGATCTCGATCATTTCGCGCCCAGCAGCAGCCGCGTCGTCAGCGCGTCGAGCAGAAGGATCGTCACCGACGCCGACACGACCGCGGTGGTGGTCGCGCGTCCCACGCCCTCCGCCCCCTGCTGCGCATTGAACCCGATGTAGCAGGGGATCAGCGTGACGGCGCCGGCGAAGCAGTAGCTCTTGATGAGGGAATACCAGAGATCGAGGGGCCGGAAGAAGTAGCGCGCCCCGAATTCGAAATCCGCATAGGTGAGGCCGAGCGAGCTGCGCGCTACGATGTAGCCCACCACGATCCCGGTGAAGTTGGCAAGCATGGTGAGGGCCGGCACCACGAGCACCCCGGCGAGCACCCGCGGGAGCAACAGGTGCGACACCGCCGAGCGCCCCAGGCTCTCGAGCGCGTCGATCTGCTCCGTGACCCGCATCGTGCCGAGCTCCGCTGCGTAGCGCGCCCCGATCCGGCCGGCCAAGATCAAGGCCGTCAGCACGGGCCCGAGCTCCAGGATCATCGATTCCGAGATGACGGCGCCGGCGTAATAGAGCGGGAGGGTGCCGGTGAACTGGTAGCCGGTCTGGAGGCTCGTCACGGCCCCCGCGAACCCGGCAACCAACAGCACGATGAAGAGGGAGCCGTAGCCGACCGCGAGGGCCTGCTCCAGCGTGCGGGAGGCCCAGATGCGCCACTCCGCGAGCCCGCGGAAGAGGTCGACCACGAGCATCGAGAAGCGGCCCACGTGGTCGAGGGAGCGGAGGCTCGAGCGCCCGACCAGCCGTAGCGGGCCAAGCGTGAGCTCCGCCCCGTTTGCCATGTGCTGTATCTTGGGGAAGCATGCCCCGTTCGTCCACCCCCCGAGCCGTTAAACCCAAGCACGCACGCGCGTTTACGCAGAAGCTCCTCGCCTGGTACGCCCGCGCGGCGAGAGACCTCCCGTGGCGTCGCACCCGCGATCCGTACCGGGTGCTCGTGTCCGAGTTCATGCTGCAGCAGACCCAAGTGAGCCGGGTGGCGGCTTACTACCCGCGCTTTCTCGAGCGCTTCCCCGATCTCGAGACCCTCGCCCGCGCCCCTGTCCGAGCCGTGCGTGAAGCGTGGGACGGACTCGGCTACTACGCGCGGGCAAGGAACCTGCACGCCGTCGCGCGCACGGTGGCGGAGAGCCCGTCGGGCACGCTGCCCCGCACGCCTGAAGAGCTCGTCTTACTCCCGGGCATCGGCCCGTACACGGCGGGCGCCGTGGCCACCTTTGCCTACGAGCAGCCAGTGCCCGCAGTCGACACCAACGTGGCGCGCGTGCTGCGCCGTGTGTTCGTGGGCGAGCCCGAGGCCGTGCGCTCTGGGCGCTCCAACGGACGCCGGGAGCGAGGCGCGCGCCGGCCCGCACGGCCTCATCCCCCTAGTCGGCTCCTGCCACGCCTCTGGGCGCTCGCACGCGCGCTCGTCCCCCGCGACGGGAAGCGGGCCTGGCGGTTCAACCAGGCCTTGATGGAGCTCGGCGCGGTGGTCTGCGTGGCGCGCACGCCCAAGTGCCCCCACTGCCCGGTGCTCGGCGTGTGTCGGACGGGGAGGCGCGCGCGCCTAGCCCGCTCCAGTTCCGGTCTCTATCATAGGTCGTGATGGCCGAGCTTTCCGAGCGGCTGCGCGCCGCGCTGGGCGACGCCTACCGCATCGAGCGAGAGCTCGGAGGCGCCGGGATGAGTCGCGTCTTCCTGGCCGAAGAGGTGCGGCTCGGCCGGCGCGTGGTGATCAAGGTGTTGCCCCCCGAGCTTGCAGCCGGCGTCAGTGCCGAGCGGTTTGAACGCGAGATCCGCTTCGCCGCGCGGTTGCAGCACCCTCACATCGTGCCGCTGCTCACGGCCGGGTCGCAGGGCGATCTCCTCTACTACGTCATGCCCCACATCGCGGGGGAGTCCCTGCGCGCGCGCCTCGCACGCGAGCGCACGCTCCCCGTGGGCGACACGGTCCGGATTCTCGCCCAAGTGTGCGACGCCCTCGCCTACGCGCACAAACAGGGGATCGTGCACCGTGACGTGAAGCCGGACAACGTGCTCCTCGCGGACTGGCACGCGCTCGTGACGGATTTCGGCGTCGCCAAGGCGGTCGCGGAGTCGACCGGCACGGCGCAGCTCACCTCCTTCGGCCTCGCGCTCGGCACCCCCGCGTACATGGCGCCCGAACAGGCCGCCGGGGATCCGGCGGTCGATCACCGGGCCGACCTGTACGCGGTCGGGGCGATGGGCTACGAGATGTTGGCGGGGCGACCGCTCTTCAGCGGCCTGTCGCCGCAGGCGCTCCTCGCCGCGCAGGTGACCGCGGCACCCGAGCTGGTGACGAAGCATCGCGCCGATGTCCCACCGTCCCTAGCCGCTCTGATCACGCGCTGTCTGGCGAAGGACCCCGCCCAGCGCCCGCAGAGCGCGGGCGAGCTCCAGAGCGAGCTCGAGGGGATGACGACCCCCACCGCGACGGACGCCGCAGCGCACACGGGCGCGCTCGGGCGCCCCCGCCACCCGGTCCAGGTCGGGCTGCTGTTCGGGTTGGCGGGGATCGGCGTCCTCGCCCTCGATCGCCTGTTCGTGCGGCTGCTCGGGCTGCCGGACTGGGTGTTCGGCGCGGGGGTCGGGCTCGTGGCGGTCGGATTGCCGGTCGCGACGTGGACCGGGGTACTCGAGCGGCGACGCGCCCGGGCGGCGGGGTCGGGGTCGGCGTCGGCGTCGGGGGCCGGAGCGAGCGTGGGGCCGACGCCCACCGGGGTCGAGCGGTGGTTCACGTGGCGCAGGGCGGGGTGGAGTGGCGCGAGCGCCGCGGCCCTCCTCGTCCTCACGACCGCCCTCTACATGGGGATGCGCCTCCTCGGCATCGGACCGGTCGGGACACTCGTCGCGCACGGGGTCCTGGCCCACCGCGACGCCCTCGTCCTCGCCGACTTCGCCAATCGCACCCCGGACTCGACGCTCGGTCGCTCGGTGGCGGAGGCGTTCCGGGTCGACCTCGGGCAGTCCAAGGTCGTGCGACTGCTCGATGCGGCCACCGCGGCCGCGGCACTCGCCCGGATGGGCCGCGCGCCGGGCGGCGCGCTCGATGTGGCGACGGCCCGCGAGCTCGCCGCGCGCGAGGGTGCGAAGGCGGTCGTCTCGGGCACGATCGACCCCGTGGGGCGGGGGTTTCTCCTCTCGGCCGCGCTCGTGGCCGCGTCGGACGGCGCCGAGCTCGTCGCGGTGCGCGAGACCGCGAAGGACGACGGGGCGCTGATCGATGCAGTGGACCGCCTCTCGAAGCGCCTCCGGGAGCGCATCGGCGAGTCGCTGCGCGCGATCCGGGAGAGCGATCCCCTGGAGCGAGTCACGACCGCGTCGCTCCCGGCGCTCGTCAAGTACTCGGAGGGCGTCAAGGCCAGTGACGACGGAGCGGAGGACCGCGCGATCGAGCTCTTGGAACAGGCGATCGCCCTCGATTCCGGGTTCGCGATGGCGTACCGCAAGCTCACCGTGGCGTTGGGCAACTCGGGCGCCTCATACGCGCGCATCGCGAACGCCGGGCTGAAAGCCTTTCAGCATCGCGATCGCCTCCCCCCGTTCGAGCGTGACCTCACGGAGGCACGCTACTACAGCGTGATTGACTACGATACGGCCAAAGCTGCAGCAGCGTATCGCGGGGCGCTCGACCTCGACCCGACGAACCAGGTAGCGCTGAATAATTTGGCGATCATCGAGAACCAGGAGCGCCACTACGCCGCCGCCGACTCCTTGCTCGGGCGCGCTCTGGCGACCCCCCATCCGCTCGCGACCCTCTACATGAACGCTGCCGTCGCCGAGGTGGGATTAGGTAGGTTCGACCGAGCGGCCGAAACGCTGCGACGGTTCGCGGCGCAGTACCCCACGCACCCCCTGGTGCCCTTTGTCCAGCTGCTGTTCGCGACGAGTCACGGCGCCTACGACAGCGCCGCCGTCTACCTGCGCGCCGCGGCGATCTCAAGCACGCCGCTCGACCTGTCGGTCGACCACCAGCTGAGCTACAGCCGCGCCACGTTCGCCGATCTGCGCGGCCAGCTTGCCACCAGCGATCGCGAGTGGCGTCGATTCATGGAGTTAAGCGACGCGCGCCACCTCCCCGGGAGTTATGTCACGGGGGCGATTGCCCTCGCCTTCGACGAGCTCTACTTCCGCACTCGGCCGGCCGTGGCGCGCTCCCTCGTCCAGGGCGCGCTCACGCACCATCCCCTCGCCGCCATGGCCCCGGAGGATCGGCCCTACGCCTTCTTAGCGTGGTTCTACGCGCAGGCGGGACTCCCGGACCGAGCGCGCGAGTTGATGGCGGAGTACGAGCGCGTCGTGCCGGAGGGGGAACGTCGCGGCGATGCCCTCCGTCAGGCGGCGTTCGGGGCCATCGCGTTCGCCACGGGCCGGATCCCTGAGGCCATCCGGCGCTATCGTGAGTCGCATGACGAGCGCGGGTGCGCCGGGTGCGCCCTATACGAGATGGGTCAGGCGTACGAACGGGCGGGGCAACCGGACTCCGCTCGAGCGGCGTACGAGCACGCGGTCTCGACCCCGGGACTGTACCGGCTCTTCGAACTCTCCAAGACGCTCGCCGCCACGTACCGACGACTGGGCGAGCTGTATGAGGAGCGCGGGGATCGGGCCCGCGCCAGCGAGTATTACGGGCTGTTCGTCGATTTGTGGAAGGACGCCGACCCCGAGCTGCAGCCGCTCGTGCGGGACGCGCGGGCCCGGCTCGCGCGGCTCGCGGCGGAGCCGCACTCCTAGCCGAGCCTCACCCGCGCAACAACGTCCCGGCGAACAACGCGAGCAAGCCAAGGGACCCCGCGAGCGTTGCGGCGATGATCTGCCGCTTGCGCAGCCGATCGAACGCTCCGGGCAACTGGCCCCCCTGAGGCTCGAGCCGCGCGAGCTTCGCCGCGGTCGGCACGCTGATCGCCACGGCGCCAATCGCCCCGAGGATCCCTGCGGGCATCATAATCCCGAGCCACA
>DATLKW010000257.1:0-4252 GCA_035538175.1 Gemmatimonadales bacterium
GGCCTCGATCACTAGCTCGGCCCGCCGTCCACGGGTACGCTCGGCGACGATCTCGGCCACGTCCACCGCGCCGGGATCGATCGGCTCCGCCCCGAAACGTGCCGCGAGCGCCCGCTTGAGCGCGCTCGGTTCGCTCACGAGCACCAGGCCATCGAACCCCAGCGCGCTCCGGAGATACTGCAGCCACAGGAGGCCGGCCGGGCCGGCCCCGCAGATGAGCGCGCAGCGCACGCGCCCGTCCGGCGGGCCGCGGAGGGCGTAGCGGGCCGGCGCGCGGAGCAAGCGGTCCGCCGCGTGGACGATGCACCCGAGGGGCTCGGTGACCGCGGCGACGGCGGGATCGAGCGTCCCGTCAGTGGCGATCGCGTTGACCGCCGGGATGGTCACCGAATCGGCGAACCCCCCCGGAAGGCCGGTGATCCCGTGCTCGCGGTAAAACTCACACTGGTGGGAGTCTCCGCTGGCGCAGTACTCGCACACGGGGGCGCGCGCCTCACTCACGCAGTTGCGGCCCTGGTCGATCACCACCGGCTGGCCGCTTCGGAGGTCGTCGACCTCCGGCCCCGTTGCCTCCACCACGCCCGCGATCTCGTGCCCGAGGATCTGCGGCTCGGCCTCGAGCGGGATCGGCCGCCCGCGCTCGTCGCGATTGTAGTTCGCATGGCCCGCGAAGATGTGCAGGTCGGTGCCACACAGACCGACCGCCGTGACCCGCACCCGCACGTCCCGTCGCCCGAGGCGAGGCGGGACGACTTCCCGCACGTCGATTCGGCCCGGGGCCACGAGCACCGCCGCCCGCTCCGTCACGATCCGCCTCGCGCTCGGCCGCTTGACGCCGCAGTCCCGCGCACCGACGCCATCGCGCCCGGGCGCATCGGTCCCGTCCAGGACCTCAGCCGGCCCATGCCGATCCATTGGGATAGGCGTACGTCTCGAGACTCTCCGGCCGCATCGTGATGCTGTAACCGGGCGCGCTCGGCGCGAGATAGCGACCATCGCGCACGACCACGGGGTGCACGAAGTGCTCGTGCAGGTGATCCACGTACTCGACCACGCGGTCCGTGAGCGAGCCGCTGACGGCGACGTAGTCGAAGATCGCGAGATGTTGGACATACTCGCAGAGCCCGACGCCGCCCGCGTGCGGGCACACGGGAATGCCGAACTTCGCGGCGAGCAGCAGCACGGCCAGCACCTCGTTCACGCCGCCGAGGCGACAGCTATCGATTTGACAGAACCGGATCGCGCCGGCCTGCATGAGCTGCTTGAACACGACGCGATTCTGGCACTGCTCGCCCGTCGCGACCCCGATCGGCGCCACCGCCTTCGCGATCGCCGCGTGCCCGAGTATGTCATCCGGGCTCGTGGGTTCCTCGATCCACCACGGATCGAATCGGGCCAGCACCCGCATCCAGCCGATCGCCTGATCGACATCCCAGACTTGATTCGCGTCCAACATGAGCCTGCGCCCCGGGCCGATCTCCCGCCGCACGAGCCCCACCCGACGAACGTCGTCCTCCAGGTCACGCCCGACCTTGATCTTAAAGTGGGACCACCCGCGTGCGATGCCTTCGCGGCACAACCGGCGGATCTTCTCATCGGGGTAGCCGAGCCATCCCGCCGAGGTCGTGTACGCGGGGTAGCCCGTCGCGCGCAGCTCCGCTTCCCGCGCGGCGCGCGTAGGGGCGCGAGCACGCAGGATGGCGAGCGCCTCTTCGGGCGTGAGCGCGTCGGTTACATAGCGAAAATCAATCGCTTGGACGAGCGCCTCGGGACTCAGGTCGACGAGGAGCTTCCACAAGGGCTTGCCCTCCACCTTCGCATAGAGGTCCCACACGGCATTAACGACGGCTGCCGTCGCGAGATGCAAGACGCCTTTCTCCGGCCCGACCCAGCGGAGCTGCGAATCGCTCGTCAGGCGCCGCCAAAAGCGCGCCATATCGGCCGTGATGGCCTCCAACGTCATGCCCTCGACCAGGGGCGCGAGCGAGCGCACGGCCGCGACGCACAATTCATTGCCGCGCCCGGCCGTGAAGGTGAGGCCGTGCCCTTCGAGGCCGTCGGACCGATCGGTGCGGATCACCACATAGGCCGCCGAATAGTCGGGATCGGCACTCATCGCGTCGGAGCCATCCCGCTCGCGCGACGTGGGAAACCGGATATCGAAGGCATCGACGCGCCGGAGCGTAGTCGGCACAGGTGTCTCCTCCCCCCAATCACATGGCGATGACGGCGCCGCCTACCGACGGCAGGGCCGGTGACGAACGCGAGCCGCGCCGGTCATCGCTCACATCTTCAAGGTCACAAACCCGCCGTCAATCGCGTAATTGCTGCCCGTAATGAAGGCCGCGGCGTCCGAACAGAGGAACAGCGCGAGCTCGGCCACCTCGTCGGGCCGCCCCATGCGGCCGATGGGCTGCGTCCGCGCGAGCGCCTCGAACATCTCTCGCTCGCGGCCCGGGTAGTTCGCGGCGAGGTAGCCGTCCACGAACGGCGTGTGCACCCGCCCGGGCGCGATCGCGTTGCACCGGATCTTGTGCCCCACGTAGTCGCGCGCCACCGAATAGGTCATCGTCAGGACGGCGCCCTTCGTCAACGAGTACGCGAACCGGTCGGGGAGGCCGACCGTCGAGGCTACCGAGGCGATGTTCAGGATCACGCCACCCCGTCCCTTCATCGCCGCCACCGCCGCCTTCATGCAGTGAAACACCCCCTTCACGTTCACGGCGTACAGCCGATCGACGTCGGCCTCCGACGTCTGCTCGATCGTCCCGACATGCGCGATGCCGGCGCTCGTGACCAGGACGTCGGGCACCCCGAGCTCGGCTGTGACGCCCCGAAACGCGCGCTCCACGTCCGCGGTCCGCGTCACGTCACACCCGAGGACCCGGGCCACGCCGCCCGCTGCCTGGACCTCACCCACCACCTCCCGCGCTGCTTCCTCGGCGATGTCGAGCACCGCGACGCGCGCCCCGGCCTGCGCAAAACGGCGGACGATGGCCCGGCCGATGCCCGAGGCGCCGCCCGTCACGACGGCGACGCGGCCCGCGAGCTCTCGGGCGGGTGCTGCGGGCGGGGGGGGAGACAGGGGCGACGGGGTCACAAGCCGTACACGCGAGTCGCGGTCTCGGCGTAGAACCCGCGCCGCTCGGCGGCGCTCCAGCCGCCGGTAAGCCGCTCGGTAAAGCGGTACCACTCGTCGTACGCCACGGCGAGCGTGAGCACGGGCCAATCGCTGCCGTACATCACGCGCTCCGGACCGAAGCAGTCGATGACCCGCGCGGCGTACGGCCCGAGATCCGCTTCGCACCACCCCGCGGGGTCGGCTTCGGTCGCGAGACCCGAGAGCTTGCAGCACACATTCTCGGCGGCCGCGAGCCGCGCGATCCCCTCGCCCCAGCGCTCGATCTCGCGGTCCCGGATCGCCGGCTTGGCGCAGTGATCGAGCACGAAGGCGGTATCGGGACAGTCGCGCACCAGGGCGATCACTTCCTCCAGCTGGTCGGCCGTCAGGCAGAGATCGAACGGGAGCTCCCGTCGCCCGACGACCCGCACCCCCTCGACGAACGCCGGGCGTCCACAGAAGCCCGGCGGCTGTCCCTGAATGTTCTGGCGAATCCCCTTGAGCTTGGGTGAGTCGGCCAGCGCGTCGAGCCGGCGGGCGCGCTCATGGGCATCGGCGACATCGGCGAAAGCGACGATCCCGGCGATCCGCGGCTCCGCTTTCGCCAAGCGCTCGACGAATGCCACTTCGCGCCCCGCCTCCTCCGCTCGGCAGTTCGCCTCCACGACCACGATCCCACGGACCTCGACAGCGGCGGTCGCGGCCACGAAGTCGGCCGGGAGGAACGGCCGACACAAGGACGGCTCCCGCTCGAGCCAGGGGTAGTGCAGCGTCGTGGGATCCCAGAAGTGCACGTGCGCGTCCACGACGGCCAGCGGCACCGACGGCGCGCGTGGCGCGGCCGGCGTCACGCGGTCGCTCCGTCGTCGGCGCGAGCGGCCCAGCTGCCCCGCAGGCGATCGAGCGCCACGGCGAGCACGATGATGGCGCCGATGATGATTTCCTGCGTGTAGTTGGGCCATCCCATCTGCTGGCAGCCGTTGCGCAGGAAGGCCATGATCAACGCGCCCACCACCGACCCGAACACACTCCCTTCGCCGCCGAGCAGGCTCCCGCCGCCGATCACCACCGCCGCGATCACGTCGAGCTCCGTCCCGATCGCGACCGTCGGATCGCCTTGGCGGAGCCGCG
>DATLKW010000258.1:0-6440 GCA_035538175.1 Gemmatimonadales bacterium
CATGAGCCGCTCCGCCGCGCCGACCGCGCCCGATCCCCGCCAGGTGATCGAGGCGGTCTGGCGGATCGAGTCGGCGAAGGTGATTGCCCGTCTCACGCGGATGGTTGGTGAGGTCGGTCTCGCCGAAGACCTCGCCCAGGATGCCCTGGTCGCGGCCCTGGAGCGCTGGCCCGCGTCCGGTGTCCCGGATAACCCCGGCGCGTGGCTTATGGCCACGGCCAAGCACCGGGCCATCGATCATCTGCGGCGCAACAAACTGCTCGAGCGGAAGCACGATCAGCTCGGGCGCGAGCTCGAGGCCGGGATGGATAGTCCCGAGGGCGAACTCGCCCAGGCGATCGACGACGATGTGGGGGACGATCTGCTGCGCCTCATGTTCGTCTGTTGCCATCCGGTGCTGGTGCCCGAGGCGCGCGTGGCGCTCACGCTCCGTCTGCTCGGCGGCCTCACGACGCCGGAGATCGCGCGGGCCTTCCTCGTGCCCGTCCCGACGATCGCCCAGCGCATCGTCCGGGCCAAGCGGACGCTTGCCGAGGCGAGGGTGCCTTTCGAGGTCCCCCGCGGGACTGAGCGAGCGACCCGTCTCGCCTCGGTGCTCGAGGTCATCTACCTCGTGTTCAACGAGGGGTATTCGGCGACCGCAGGTGATCACTGGGTACGCCCTGAGCTGTGTGAAGACGCGCTGCGACTCGGCCGCATCTTGGCGGGGCTGGCGCCCGAGGAAGCGGAGATCCACGGGCTGGTAGCGCTGATGGAGCTGCAGGCGTCGCGTCTGCGCGCGCGGGTAGGGCCCGCGGGCGAGCCCGTGCTGTTGCTCGAGCAGGATCGCGCGCGCTGGGACCACCTCCTGTTGCGGCGCGGTCTCGCCGCGCTCGAGCGGGCCGAGGCGCGGAGCGGCGCGCTCGGTCCGTACACGCTCCAGGCCGCGATCGCGGCCTGTCATGCCCGGGCGAAGACGGCGGAGGAGACGGACTGGACACGGATCACGGCGCTATACGATGCCCTGGCGCAGCTCGCCCCATCCCCTGTCGTGGAGCTGAATCGCGCCGTCGCGTTCGCGATGGCCTTCGGGCCGGCCGCAGGTCTGGAAATCGTCGATACGCTTACCGCGGAGCCGTCGCTCAAGAGCTACCATCTCTTGCCGAGTGTGCGCGGCGATCTGCTCGCGAAGCTGGGGCGCTTCGAGGAGGCGCAGGTGGAGTTCGAGCGGGCGGCGTCCCTAACGCGCAACGCCCCTGAGCGTGGACTCCTGCTTAAGCGGGCCGCCGCGTGCGCCCGCCCCTCCGTGAGCGACGGCGCGTGATCGCGGCAAGGTCATCGCACGCTGGGGTGCGCCCAGCCGGCGCCTGAAGAGCGGGGGCGCATGGAGGCGGCGTGCAGCGGGGACCATCATGCTGTTCGCCCTTCCGACCGAGTCACCGCAGAACGATCGGCCCGACGCGACGACGCTCCCAGAAGCGGAGACCGTGCGCCCCAAGCCGCGGCGGCCCCCCAAGGCACCGTCAAGGCCCTCTGGGTGCGAGAGTTAGCGATCGGTTCGCCAGCGCCCGTGCCCCCCCCGGTGACCCTCCGTTACGCTAAGCTATCTGGATGAGTCTTTAGCCCGTACAAGGGACCCTCCGCCGCAGACCCGGGGGGTCCCTTTTGACCCGAGGAGCCCAAGGGGCATGGTCCGGCAGCGCGATTCCTTACCGACGTTTCTTGACCCGAGCGGACGCCGTTGGGCACGGCTCCGCGCGGGCGGGCTTGTGGCGGGGGTCGTGAGCACCGTGCTCTTCTTGTTCGTGCTCACGGGTGTGCTCATCCCGCCGCTCCTGCCGACGCTGCCGCTCGTGCAATCGGCCGCCGACTCCCTCGGGCATGCCGCGCGAACGCTGCCCGCCCCGGCGAAGCATCCGATCTCGGTGCGGGCGGAGCGCGAGCGCGTCGCGACCCGTCAGCGCTTGTTCGCCTACCTGCAGGAGCACCCGGCGCCGCCGGGCCTCCGCCCCGCCCAGCTCCCGATCCTCCGCCACGCGGCCGCCGGCCCCGCAATGCCCGCGGGCGCGCCCATCACGGCCGGCTTCTACGTCAACTGGGACGACAACTCGCTCGCCTCGCTGCGCGCGCATGTAGACGCCCTGGACTGGATCGTGGCGGAGTGGGGATTTGTGGGCGCGGGCGTGGACACCGTGCCCGTGCGCTTTCAAGTGGATCGGCGTGTGCTCGCGCTGGCCGCACGGGCCAAGCAACCGGTGCGCGTCTTCGCGCTCGTGACCAACTTCACGGGCGACGATTTCGACCCGCGCGCCCTCACCCGACTGCTCGGTCGCCCGCGTCTCTGGCGCCGGGCGGTCAACGTGATTGCCGACACACTCGCCCGCTACGATCTCGCCGGGGTAACGGTCGACTTCGAGAACGTGCCGCGCGCCACCCACCCGGCGCTCATCCGCTTCCTCCGAGCGCTCAAGCAGCGGCTCGCCCCGGAGCATCGCCTGGTTACCCAAGCCGTGCCCGCCGACGATCCCGAGTGGCCGCTCGAGCGGTATGCCGCCGTGGACGATTACCTCTTTCTCATGTTGTACGACGAGCACGATCCGTCGGACGAGCCTGGGCCGATCGCGAGCGCGCCGTGGTTCGACCATCACCTGGAGCGTGTGCTCGCGCACGTGCCGGCGGCGAAGGTGATCGCGAGCCTCGGTCAATACGGATACGAGTGGACCGACACCGCGCGCGCCGCCATCGAGCTCACGTTTCAGGACGTGATGCAGCTCGCGCGCGACCATCACCGCACCCCGGCGATGGACGCGGCCGCGTTGAACCCCACGATCGCCTGGGCGGATTCCGACTCCACGAGTCACATCGTCTGGTACCTCGATGGCGTGACGGCGTACAACCAGCTCCGCCGCGCCCTGCCCCGGGGCGTCCGGGGCGTGAGCATCTGGCGCCTGGGCTCGGAGGACCCGTCCTTGTGGTCGGTGCTGGGCCGTGCGGGAACGTCGGGGAACCCCGCAGCGCTCGACACGATTCGCTTCGGTTACGACGTCGAGTTCATTGGCACGGGGGAGATCCTGCGCATGGTGGCGCAGCCGACGCTCGGCGAGCGCACCATCCGCAGCGATGCCACGACCGGGCTGCTCGTCGTGGACTCGGTGGTGCGGACGCCCTCAACCTACGTGATCCAGCGCTACGGTCGGAAGAATCACGCCGTCGCGCTCACGTTCGACGATGGCCCCGATGCCACGTGGACGCCGCTCATCCTCGACACCCTCCGCTCGCGCGGGGTGACGGCCACGTTCTTCATCATCGGCGAGAACGCGGAGCTGCACCCCGAGTTGCTGCGGCGGATGCTGCGCGAAGGCGACGAGATCGGGAACCACACGTTCACCCACCCAAACCTGTCGCTCGTTGGGCCCCGGCTCACGCGCTACGAGCTGTCTGCGACCGAGCGTCTCATCGAAGCCGTCACGAACCGCCGGACCGCGCTGTTCCGGCCGCCCTACTTCGGAGACGCCGAGCCCACGACCGCCGACGAGCTCGGCCCGATCGCGGTCGCGCAGGATCTCGGCTACGTGACGGTCGGGTTGCGGGACGATCCCGGGGACTGGCTGCAGCCCGGGGTCGGCCAGATCGTACACGACGCGCTGGCCCAGCTCGATCGCGGCAACGTGATCTTGTTGCACGACGGCGGCGGGGATCGCGCGCAGACGGTGGCGGCGCTCGGCCCGCTCATCGACTCTCTCAAGGCCCGCAGCTACGACGTCACGACCGTCACCGCGCTCGCGGGCCTGACGCGCGACGAGGCGATGGCGCCGCTGACGCGCCAGAGCGCGCTGCGGCGCTTCGTGGAGCTGACGTCGTTTTCGTTGGTCGGGTGGACGGAGCTCGGCCTGCGCGCGCTGTTCCTCCTCGCCATGGCCCTCGGCGCCGCGCGGTTGGTGGTGCTGCTCGCGCTCGCAGTGTACCAGAAGCGGAGGAGCGGTCCCCCACGCGTGCCCGCCGCGGCGTACCATCCGAGCGTGAGCGTCGTGGTGCCCGCGTACAACGAGGAGCGCGTCATCGTGCGGACGGTCGAGTCCCTGCTCGCGCAAGGCTATCCGGGGCTCGACGTCATTGTCGTCGACGACGGCTCGTCCGACCGCACCGCCGCCGTGGTGAGCGCGGCCCTCGGCGCGAATCCCGCCGTCCAGGTTGTCTCGAAGCCCAATGGGGGCAAGGCGAGTGCGCTCAACCTGGGCGTCACCCGCGCCGCCGGCGAAGTCGTCGTCGCCGTGGATGGCGACACCGTCCTGGCGCCGGGCGCGATCGAGGCATTGGTGGCGCCGCTCGCGGACGACCAGGTCGGAGCCGTGGCGGGGAACGCCAAAGTCGGCAACCGGATCAACCTTGTGACTCGGTGGCAGGCGGTCGAATACGTCACGAGCCAGAACCTCGACCGCCGCGCCTTCGCCGTCCTGAACTGCATCACCGTCGTGCCCGGCGCGGTGGGGGCCTGGCGGCGCCAGCTCGTGCTCGAGGCGGGCGGCTTCAGTGACCGCACGATGGCCGAGGACCAGGACCTGACCTTGGCGCTCTTGCGGCGCGGGTGGCGGATCGCGTACGCTGAGCGCGCGGTCGCCTACACCGAGGCGCCCGATACCTTCGGGGGCTTGTCGCGTCAGCGGTTCCGCTGGAGCTTCGGGACGCTGCAATGCGCTTGGAGGCATCGTAGTGCGCTGTTTCGCTGGCGGTACGGCGCGCTCGGCTTCGTGGCGCTGCCGAACGTCTGGGTCTTCCAGCTCGCGTTCCCATTTCTCGCCCCCGTGGCGGACCTGTTGTTCGGGTGGTCGCTCTTCACCGTGTACCTGAACAAGCTGCAGCACGGGAGCGAGTACGCGATGCAGACCCTCGGGCAGGTGCTGACTTATTACCTCGCGTTCCTCGCGGTCGACTGGCTGGCGGGGATCGCGGCGCTCCTGATGGAACCCGGAGAGGACAGGAGGCTCTCGTGGCTCGTGTTGCTGCAGCGGTTCGTGTATCGCCAGGTGCTCTACTGGGCGGTGGTGAAGGCGGTCTTCGCGGCCGCCCAAGGTCGCGCGCGCGGGTGGGGGAAGCTCGTCCGCAAGGGCACCGTGGAACTGCCGCGGGCGGCATGATGCGCGGCCCCGCGCTCGTCCTCACCGCAGTCGCTGTGTGCGCTGCCGCGCCGGTCCGCGGGCAGCAGCCCAAGCAGCCGTGGGCGGGGAGCGCGCGGGCCGCCTCCGTGCAGCTCACCGATACGAGCTCGTTCGGCGCCGTGGGCATCGCCCTCGAGTACCGGGCCCTCCCATGGCTCGCGTTCGGCGCGGCACCGACGCTCGTGCGCGCAACGAGCGGCGCCACGACGGTGTCGGGCGTCGGCGACCTGCCGGTCGCCCTCGAGGCATCGGGCCAGTGGGGAAGCCCCCTCCACCCGGAGCTCGGGGCGAGCGTCATCATGCTCCTGCCGACCGGCCAGGCTTCGTGCGGCGTAGGGAGCGGCGTGACCAGCGTGGGCATGCAAGTCGCAACCGGGATCGCGCCGTCCGAGGGGACACACCTGTGGGCGGACGCGAGCCGAAGCTTCTCCGGTGCGATCACGCTCTCGTCGCTCGACCGCCCCCAGGCGACTTGGATCGACATCGGCGGCGACCTGGACGTGGCGCCCCGATGGACGGCGAGCCTCTCGGCAGGCGGCGACGTGGGCGCGTCCACGACGAGCCCCGCGGATCGCGAGATCGGGGGCGGAATCTCCTACGCCATAACCGAATCCTTGAACCTCGCCGTTGACGCGACACACCGGATCGCTGGTGAAGCGCCGAAGTGGGGGCTGACCGTGAGTCTCGGGACCGCGTCCTCCACCCTGTCGCCCCTGAATTCCCCGGCGCCGCTCGGACGACAGCGTCAGATATTTTCAGGCGCCGGTGGAACGAAGGGGAAGGCCGGGGCCGGCGGTACCACCACGACGACGACCACCTGCCCGTGAGCGCCGACCGCCCCGCGCAACGCCCCAGCCCACACGGGACGCAGGGCGGACGCCAGTCCCCTGTCTGGGGGCCTCGCCTCCACGCGTGAGTCACACTGCCTTCCGCTGCGCGCTCGCACTCGGCGTGGCGACGCCGCTCCTCGGGCAGAACGGCGAACGGCACCCCGTGGCGATCCAGGCGTGGCAAGGAGCGGTCATGGCGGGGGGCCTTGTCCTGCTTAGCGCGCTCGATGCCGCGGTGCGAACGGAAGCGCAGGAGCATCGGTCGCCGGCGAGGGACCAGGTCGCCGCGGTGTTGCGCACCGGGGGCGAGCCTGAGGTGTACGTGCCGGTGCCCGCAGCGATTTTCCTGGCGGGCATCGCGACCCGCCGCCCGGCGGTTCGCGGAGCGGGGGAGCGGGTGGCGGGGTCTCTGGTCGTGGCCGCAGTGCTTACGGTGGCGACGAAGCTCGTCGTGGGGCGGCTGCGCCCCAACGAG
>DATLKW010000259.1:0-7808 GCA_035538175.1 Gemmatimonadales bacterium
GCGACGGAGGCCACGGGAACGTTGGTGACGGTGAGCGTGGCGGCCCCACTCTTGCCCTCGCTCGTGGCCGTGATGGAAGTCGATCCCATCGCGACGCCGCTCACCAGTCCGCTGCCGTTCACCTTGGCGATCGTGGTGTCGCCACTCGACCAGGTCACCACACGACCCGAGAGGGGATTCCCACTCGAGTCTTCGGGCGTCGCCGTGAGCTGCACCGTTTGTCCAACACTGACAGTCGCGGATGCCGGCGTCACGACGATCGACGCAACCACCGCCGGGCACACGACGGTGATGGTCGCGGAATCGGAAAGGTGGCCCGGACTGCTCGTGGCCACCAGCCGGAACGCACCGCAGCTCGCGCTGTGGTAGTGGGCGTAGTGAAGTCGGCCGCTCGAGTTCGTGTCCACGATGCCGCCCGTGGCGGTCCAGTTTATCGCAATGAGCGCCGTGTCCCCGGTCGCGGTGAACCCGACGGCCGTGAAGTCCTGCATCTGTCCGGGCGACAGCGTGACGATTTCGGGTGTGACGACGAGGCTCGCGACGGTACCCTGGGTCCCCGACATGCGCCCGGGCGCTTCGCACGTGGCGGTCACGGCGGCGAGGAGCAGCGCGGTGGCGACCGCGGACTTTCCAAGACAGGCCAGACGGAGGGCCGGCTTATCCATGAGGATCCCTCGACCGAGTCGGGAGTCCCAAAACGCACGGGCCGCCAACGCCGACCCGTGTGTCGGTGCGCTGGCGGCCCGGCGAGCGTGGCGGGGAGGTCCGCTGAAGCTCCGTGGCTCTGCGTCGCCGCCTTTCGGCGGCTTTGCTCTGAGCAGCGTGCTCCGTGGAACGCCGGCTTTCAACCGGCCGTCCGACTCGGGGGAACGTTTGCCGAGGCGTCTAGCACCGAGCCGTGACTCACATCACGCCGCACGCGGCTTCACGTCCGTCGCACGGAGTCCACCCCTTCCCGCGTGCGAAAGCCTCGGAACTTCCTCTCTCGTCACCCCGCCGGGGTCGCGGGCCCCACGCCGGGAGACCCCTTCACACCTGACACTGTGAAGGCGCTCAACCAGTCCAATACATGGGTCGGAATGAGCACGGTGTTGTTCTGTGCGGAGCGGGTGAGCTCCGTGAGCGTCTCAAACGCCTTCAGCCGCCAGCCGTCATCCGTGAGGTGCGTTGCGGCGTCGTTCAGTTCGGAGACGATCTGGCCTTGCAGCTCGGCGCGCTTGAGCTCGGCCTGCGCTTCCTTCTCGGCGCGCGCCTTCATGGCGATCGCCCGCTCGACATCCGGATCGGCGATCTTGAAGTCCTTGATCTCAACAGCCACCACGTCCACACCCCAGGGCGACACCTTCGCAGTGAGGGCGGTCTTGACCTTGGACGTGATCACGTCGCGGCTCGCCAGGAGTTCGTCGAGCGTCGAGGCGGCGCCGACCTCGACCAATGTGGCCTGTGCCCGTTGCAGCGTCGCATCGGCCACACTCTTCACGGCGAGCACCGCCTGCCGGATGTTGCCCTCGGCCGTGCGCGTGGTCAACACCGCCATGATGGCGACCCGCACGTTGTCGTGTGTCTGGACATTCTCGGCGATGACGGGCCGCGATACGTCTTGAATCGACATAGCCGGCAGGAGACGATGGACGAGCGGTTCCACCCAGACGAACCCCGGTCCCGCGGTCCGCACATAGCGCCCCAGCCGCAACACCGGCCGGCGCTCCCACTCGTTGATGATGTGAATCCCCGCCAACGCCCAAACGAGACTCAAGACTGCTGCGAGCCAGTACCACGGCACCGCCGCCCCCACCAGCACCCGCTGAGCCGTGTACAGCAATACGGCCAGCACGGCAACCATTCCCAATGGACGTATCGACGTATCCATCGACCCTCCCCCCCGTCAAGGCGATCCGGCCGCAATGTAGCGCATCCCGTGATGATTGGGCGGCGCGACGCACGGGGGAGGGCTAGCTTAGACGCGTGTCGATCCACTATCACGAGTACCCACCCGGGGGAGGCCTCGGCGACGCGGTTCGGTGCTACTGGACGATCCGTGCCGACCGAAGCGCTCGCGAGTCGGTGGTGGCGAACCGTGTGCTCCCCGACAACTGCATCGACGTCATCTTCGATTTCGCACCCGCAACTCGCCACCCCGCTCTGCTCGTGGGGCCGATGCTGAGTGCCGAGGTGTTCTTGCACGGGAGCGATGTGGACCTGCTCGGCGTGCGCTTTCGGCCCGGCGCGGCGACGGAGTTTCTCGATATCAAGGCGTCCGACCTTACGCCGCGACACCTCGAGGCCGCCATGGTGTGGCGAGACGCCGCGAGCCTCACGGAGCGACTGCGGGAAGCCCAGATGGCCGATCGGCGCGCCGTGCTCGACCTGGAGCTCGGCCGCCGTCGCCGCACAACCCGCGAGGCAGGCCTCGCGCGTCTCGCCACCGTCACGATCGAGCGAGCGCGCGGCATGATGACCGTGAGCGCGCTGACGCGGGCCTTGGGCGTGGGCGAGCGGCGGCTCGAGCGGAGCTTCGAGACCGCGGTGGGCATCGGTCCCAAGCAAGTACTGCGCGTCGAGCGATTCCGGGGAGCCGCGTGGCTGATCGCGCGACACCGCGACGGGTCCCTGTCCCGGATCGCGGCGACTTGTGGGTACGCGGACCAGGCCCACCTGACGCGCGAGTTCGCCGCCTTTGCCGGTGTCACGCCGACCGCGTTCCGGACGGAGCGGCACGGTGTCGGTTTTCTTCAAGACGGAAGCGGTCAGCCGCCCTAACCTTGTGGCATCTCCTCAAGGACACGCCCTGTGACGATGCGACGCCTCACCCCCGTTCTCGTGGTCGATGCGATCGAGCCGGCGCTCGCGTTCTGGGTGGACCGGCTTGGGTTCAAGAAAACCACCGAGGTCCCGCATGACGGGCACCTCGGCTTCGTCATCCTCGAGCGTGACGCTGTGCAGATCATGTATCAAACCCGCGCGAGCGTGGCCGCCGATGTGCCACCGCTCGGCGATACCCCTGGGCGCGGGACGTTCCTCTTCCTCGAGGTGGACGACCTCGACCGGATCGCGCAGGTGTTCAAGGACTTGAAGCCCGTGATCCCGCGGCGCAAGACCTTCTACGGTGCGGACGAATTGATCCTACGCGAGCCCGGGGGCAACGTGGTGACGTTCGCGCAGTTCGGCGCCGCTTGAAGACCCGAGGGTCGGCAGGGTCCCCCGACGCGCGGGGACGACCCGCCGTGGGGGTCGTGAAGGGAGGTGCCGGCCCAGAGGGAGGGGGGGCGTGGCTCGCGCGGCGCCCCGACGGCATTAAAATGGTGGGTGCGCCAGCGCCCCGTCCGGCAGCCCGTCGTTCTCGTCGCCAGCCCCTCGGCCCCAGCCCGTGAGCTGCAGGATATCGCCGAGCGGCGTGGCTATCTCGTACGCCGCGCCTATACAACCACCGACGCACTCGACCAGGTGGTCGCTGCGCTCCCCGACCTCGTCATATTCGACGAGTCGCTCCCTGGCATTGACCCCCTCGACGCGAGCCGGACGCTGCGCGATAACCCCCGCGTCGGGGGCGGCGTCCCGATCCTGCTCGTCACGGCCGGTCGCCCGACAACGGCGGAACACCACGCCGCTCTCCGAGCGGGCGTCTGGGAGTACCTGACCCATCCTTTCCATTCCGAGGAGGTCGCCACCAAGCTCGAGCGCTACGTGGCCTTGAAGCTCAACGCCGACCGTGCGCGTCACGGGGAGGCGCGCGCCGACGGGACGGGATTTTTCACAGTGCAGGGGTTGGCCCTGCGGGCCCAGGAGTTATCGCTCCAAGCGTACCACCACGCCGCGCCACTGGCCTGCGTGGCCCTCGCGCCCGTGACCCACGACGGCGCCAACGCCAGCGCTGTCGATCTTGTCGCTCGCGTGCTCCTCGCCGCCGGTCGGCGCTCAGACGCGATCGGTCGTGTGGGCCCGGGAGAGTTCGCCGTCGTGGCCCCCGGCACTGACGGCGCGGGCGCGGTGCTCCTCGCCGAGCGCGTTGCGCGCGAGGTGCGCGACGCCGCCGCGAACCACCGGGCGCCCGCGCTCCGCGCCGGCTACGACGCGGTCGCGAACGCCCGCTACGCGCCGATCGAGCCGAACAACCTGCTGGGCCGGGCCACGAGCGCACTGCGCGCGGCGAAGACCACAGGCGGCGCGCGGTGGATCCGGGCATTCCAGTAAGCCGGAAGACCTCGCCCCGAGCACGATCGGGGAAGGCGCTCACGGGCCATCGTGTCCTCCCCCGACCCGCCCTGGCGTGTGCGTCCGCGCCGCGGCCCAGTCGACGTAGCTTATAGCATCCCGCATGCCCCCGCGTCCGACTCGTCGTCAGTTCATCGGCGCCGCGACCGGCGCGCTCGCCGCCGCGGCGGTCGGGGACGGCTTTCTGCGCGAGCCGACGGCGATCGAGCTCACCCGCCTCGACCTTCGCGTCCCGGGCCTCGATCCCCGGCTCGCCGGGCTGCGTCTCGCTTGCGTCACTGACGTCCACCTCGACCACGGCATCTCGCGCGCGGCGCGGGCCGCACTCGCCCTCCTCCAACGCGAACGGCCCGACGTCGTGGTCCTGATCGGCGACATTTGCAACGACCAGAGCGACTTGCCCGACCTGGCCGCCTGGGCGCGCGAGGCGCGGGGCAGCCGGGCCACGTTCGCGACGCTCGGGAACTGGGAGCACGATGGCTGCATCGACCGCGCCCTGGCAGAGCGCTGGTACGGAGCGGTGGGCGTGGAGCTCCTGTACAACTCGGTCGGCCACGTCGTCGTCGGGGATGCGAAACTCACGCTCGTCGGGATCGACGATCCCGTGCTGGGAGAGCCCAATGTGGCCGAGGCCGTCCGCGGCATCGAGGCGGCCGACCCAACCATCTGGATCGTGCACGCCCCCGGCTTCGTGGACGAGCTGCCGCGCGATCGGTTCCCGCAACCCGCCGCGATCCTCGCCGGCCACACCCACGGCGGACAGGTACGACTTCCCTTCTACACGCCGTACACGCCGAATGGGAGCGGCCGATTCCGCGCCGGCTGGTACCACGACACGCTCGCGCCGCTCTATGTGTCGCGCGGCATCGGCACCATCGTCATCCCGGCGCGTCTCTTCTGTCCACCCGAGTTGCCGATCTTCACCCTGCGCTAGGAAGCCAGGCAAACTCGAGCATCAACGCGTCCCGCCGCACCCCGCCGGTGTTGGCTTTGCCATCGCAGCAGCCCACCAACCGCGCGTCGCTCGATCCTGGCGGTCTTACCGATTGATCCAGTACGACAGCTTCACGAGGAAGGTGTTGTCGGGGCGGATGGTGAACAGATCCCCGAAGTCACCGCTGAAACTGCGCATGCCCTCGACGCCCGTGGAGCCCTGGCGCCCCTCGCTCCACACGACGAACAGCGTCGAGCCCGGCCGGTACTCCCAGCGGAACACGACGTTCGAGCGGAATTGCTTGTAGTTGAAGCCGCCGGGGTTGTTGGTGACGGCGGTGTCCGCGTGGGGCTGATAGCGACTCGCGAAGTCCGCCGCGCGGGGCGTCGCCGAGAGCTCCTGGACGTTGCTGAAGGTCCCCTTCGAGACGAACGGCTGTCCGTACACCTGGAGCGACATGTTCGCGCTGAAGGGATAGGTGAAGCGCAGCGTGACGCCCAGCTGCTTCTGCTCAAGATGCGCGAAGAGATAGTGCGTGTGACTGTCCTTACCGGTGGTGGGGCCGCGCGGCTGCACGTCGTATCTGGCGCGCGTGTAGCTGGGGATGAGCGCCGCCGTCACTCGCGACGCCACCTTGAAGTCCACCTCGGGCGTGAAGTTGACCCAGTGGGACCGCCCACCGTCGCCCCGCCAGTAGTTCACCCAGAAGTAGGGCACAATGGCCTTGCGGTCGTCCCCGTTCAGCCCCGCCCACGGCGCGACGTAGGGATCCTGCCGCACGGCGCGACCGCCGCGCGAGCACGAGTAGCAGTACGTCTCGCCCAGCTGGCCGAAGGTCCCCCCGGCGTGGAACGACCACGTATTGCGGAACGTGATGTGGGTGTTGGTGTTGAAGGCCCGTTCCTCGGGCAGCCCAGCGGTGGTCCAGTACTGCCACCAGTTCACATTCCACTGGAACCGCTGGTACAGGGCGCGGGTGTGGCGATCGAAGTAGCCGATCCACGTGCTCCACGATTGCTGGTCCGCGCGCTGCAGGTAACCGAGGTCGTTCACCTCGAACCCGGCGGAGCGCCGCTGATAGCTGGTCTGACCCAGGATATGCGCGCCGCCGACCTTGCTGAGCTGCAGCTCCTCAGCATCGCCCAACAGGCTGGTGCGGGTCGGGTCGTAGGGGAGTCCCGCGTCGGGCCGCTGGTAGTAGTGGACCGCGTCCCGTTGCGTGGCGTCGATGGCCGCGGCGCTCCCCGCCACCCGGCTCCGATCAAGCGAGCCCGACACTTCGTAGCGACCCCCGGGGAAGCGGTGGCGGAAGTCCACGGCGCCCACGTAAGCGCTGGAACGGAGGTAGGGCGAAGTCCACACATCGTTGCTGCGGCTCACGCCGCTCAAGAGGGCGCCGACACTGCTCTCGCCGCCGCGCAGGTCTTGGCGCAGCCGTAGCACGCCGTAGTCCGTCGTCGGCTCGATCGTGGCGCCGCCCGCGCCGGTCACGTGTTCCGTGAGGGCGTCCAGCGCGCCGATCGTCAGCCCGCTCGGCAGGCGCCCCGTGAGTTTCGCCGCGCCCAGGATCCGCGTGAAGGCGGGGGAGGTAGTATCCGAATAGGTGCCCGCGAGCTCCGGCGCGCGGCCGATGCGCCGGCTGTAGACCAGGCCCTCACTGTTGCAGTTCACCTGGTTGCAGTTGACGTCGAACTGGAACAGCCCGCGCCCGGCGACGAAGAAGGGGCGCTGTTCGTTGAAGAAGGTCTCGAACGCGCTCAGGTTCAACACCGCGGGATCGGCCTCCACCTGCCCGAAGTCGGGGTTGAGCGTGGCGTCGAGCGTGAGGTTCGAGGCGACGCGGTACTTCACGTCGGCGCCGATCGTTCCGGTCTGGTCGCGGCCGATGCCCGTGGCCGTGAACTGCGGCGCGTTCTTGGTCACGAAGTACGGGGCAGCCTCGAGCCGGCGCGGCATCTCCAGGTTGTCGAGCCCCGTGACCTCACCGAATTGCGACACGAATCCCGCCTTGGACTGCCGGAACAGCGGCCAGCTCACACGCTGCGAGTAGCGGTAGATGTCGCGGTCGATCGTGAGACCGAAGGTGTGGCTCCGTTCCCGTCCGTAGCGCAGCTGCGAGAGCGGGATGCGGAATTCCGCGGTCCAGCCGAGCGAGTCGATACGGGTCGCCACTTCCCACACCGCGTCCCAGGCGAAGTCTTCGTTGCCATCGTTGTAGATCTGCGCATCGAGTTTCACGCCCGAAGGGTTCACTCCGAACTCATACCCCGTACGGCGGTCGTGATAGGAGTCGAGGAACAACCAGATCATGTCGGTGGGCGTGAAATAGTCGCGCCGCGCAAGGACCGTAATGATGCTGTCGGGGTGCGGATCGAAAGCGCGGACGAAGACGTAGAGGTTGGCCGCGTCGTACGCGACCTTCGCGACCGTGGGAAGCCTCGGCGGTCCGCCCTCGCTTGGCCGCCACTCCTGGAACTCCGTGATCGGCCGCGCGTCGCGCCACACAGGGTCGTCGTCGCGCCCGTCAATGACGGGTGGCTCGATGGCGCGCGTCGCGGTGACGCGCGTCGGGATGAGTGGCGGTGGATCGAGGGGTCTCTGTTGCGACGCCGCCTGCAAGGCGACGGACGCGACGGCGAGGAACGGCAAACCCAGGAGCATG
>DATLKW010000260.1:0-1606 GCA_035538175.1 Gemmatimonadales bacterium
GAAGACAAGGATCGCGATCGGGATGACCGCTCGAAGCAGGAGGACAAGGATCGGGATCGCGACGACCGCGGTCGCAACCCGAACGCGGCCACGCCGGCGATTCCGGCGCACGGTGAAGGCCCGGCCGTGCCGGCCAAACCCGGGAAGGGCGAACCCCACCGGACAGGCGGTCACCGGCCGTAGAGCGGTTTCGTAGTAAGCGTTGCAGAGTCCCAAGGGGGGGTGCGCCCCCGTCGTGCCCCCGCTAGGACCTCCCCCCCCGCCGTCGCTCCTCGTTTCGAAGTCGCTCGACTCCTCACATAGACGCTGATCGTCACAACCATCTCGCCGCGAGGAACGTTTCCTCGTAGGCGGCAGCTTGGACTGCAATTGATCTCCATAGTGCCGTCCGTCCCCTGCGCGGCGGGGACGGCCGGTCGCCCGAGACCGAGGGGTTATCTTTCCGCTCCCGTGCTCTTTCGCGATCTCGTCCAAACCTCCCGCGCCGTCGGCGAGGCCAGCGGCCGCCGTGCGAAGACCGACATCCTCGCGGCGCTCCTCAAGCGGGCGGGGCCCGAGGAGGTGGAAACGGCGATCGCCTTCCTCTCCGGAGGACCGCGACAGGGTCGGATTGGCGTCGGCTACGCGATGCTCGCCCGAGCGCGGGCCGCGGGACACGCCGGCGTGGCGAGCCTCGAGCTGATGGAGGTCGACGCCGCGCTTGAGCGGCTTGCGGGAACGGCGGGGAGGCGGTCGGCCGAAGCGAAGCGGACCCTCCTCAGCGAGCTCCTCGCGCGCGCCAGCACGGACGAGCAGGACTTCTTGTTCCGCCTCTTGATCGGCGAGGTGCGCCAGGGGGCGCTCGAGGGACTCGTGACGGACGCGGTCGCGCGGGCGTCGGCACTCGACGCAGACGCTGTGCGGCGGGCCGCCATGCTGGCGGGCGATCTCGGGGCGGTGGCCCGGGCGGCGCTGACCGAAGGAGCGGGCGGGCTCGGACGGTTTCGCGTCCAAGTGTTTCGCCCGCTTCAGCCCATGCTGGCGCAGGCAGCGGACGACGTGGCCGATGCGCTCGGCCGCCTCGGCGAGGCGGCGTTCGAGTACAAGCTCGACGGCGCCCGCATTCAGGTCCACAAGTCGGGTCCTGACGTCCGAGTCTACTCGCGGCTCTTGAACGACGTCACGGTGGCGGTGCCCGAAGTCGTCGAGATCGTGCGCAACCTGCCCACGCGCGAGCTGATCCTCGACGGCGAGGCGATCACCCTCACGCGCGACGGCCGGCCCGGACCGTTCCAGGTCACGATGCGCCGCTTCGGTCGCAAGCTGGACGTCGAGCGCCTCCGCACCGAGTTGCCGCTCGCCTGCTTCTTCTTCGATCTCCTGTATCGGGACGGCGCGGCGCTCCTGGACGAGCCCTATTCGAGCCGTCATGCCGCGCTCGCGGAAGCTGTGCCGGCGGAGAACCGCGTGCCGCGGATCGTCACGGGGGACCTGACCGAGGCCGCGAAGTTCTTCGACGGGGCACTCGCGGCGGGCCACGAGGGGCTCGTGGCCAAGGCCCTCGCGGCCCGCTACGAAGCGGGCGCGCGGGGAGCGGCGTGGCTCAAGGTGAAGCCGGCGCACACCT
>DATLKW010000261.1:0-3589 GCA_035538175.1 Gemmatimonadales bacterium
TACAGCACGGGCAGGTGGGAGAGCGCCGCGAGCCGGATCGGCGGCCGCATGTAGTCTGAGAAGATCAAGAACGTCGATCCCACGGGCCGCACGCCGCATGCAGGGCGAGACCATTGAGGATCGCGCACATGCCGTGCTCCCGAATACCGAAGTGGATGTTGCGCGCGCCCCAGGCGCCAGCCGCGACGTCGCCTCCCCCCTTGAACGCGACCTGAGTCGATCCGGCGAGGTCGGCCGACCCGCCGATGAGCTCGGGGAGCCAGGAGGCGACCACGTTCAGCACTTTCCCCGACGCGGCTCGCGTGGCCTGCGCCTCTCCCGCCGCCCCCACCCCCGCCGCGAGCGCCTCGTCCCAGCCGTCGGGCAGGCGGCCCGCGAGCCGACGCTCGAGCTCCACCGCGACCTCGGGGTGCGCGGTCCGATAGGCGTCGTATTGCTCGCGCCACTCGGCCTCGAGACGGGCCCCCCGCTGCCCGGCCCGGCGCCAGTGCGCGAGCGCCTCCTCGGGAACGTAGAACGGCTCGAGGCTCGGCCAGGCCAAGCGCTCTTTGGTGAGGCGCACCTCTTCCGCTCCGAGCGGGGCGCCGTGGGCTTCGGGGCTATCCTGCTTGTGCGGGCTGGGGTACCCGATGTGGGTTCGCACGATCACGAGCGACGGGCGATCCCCGACCTGCCGCGCCGTGGCGAGCGCCTGGTCGAGCGCGCCGAGGTCGTTGCCGTCCACGACGCGCTCCACGTGCCAGCCATAACCCTCGAACCGCTTCGCGGTGTCGTCGGAGAACGACAAGTCGGTCTTGCCGTCGATCGTGATGTGATTGTCGTCGTACACGCCGATCAGGTGCCCCAGCCGTAAGTGCCCCGCGAGCGAGCACGCCTCGTGCGACGCGCCCTCCATCAGATCTCCGTCGGAAGCGACGAAGTACGTGTAGTGCTCGACAATCGCGTGCCCGGGCCGGTTGAAACGAGCCGCCAGGTGGGCTTCGGCGAGCGCCATCCCGACGGCGTTGCCTACCCCCTGACCGAGCGGCCCAGTGGTGGCCTCGACACCGGGCGTGAGCCCGTGCTCCGAATGCCCCGGAGTGCGGCTGCCCCACTGCCGGAACTGCTTCAGGTCGTCGAGCGAGAGGTCGTAGCCCGTGAGGTAGAGCACCGCGTAGAGGAGCATGCACGCGTGCCCCGCCGAGAGCACGAACCGGTCGCGCGCGAACCAGTCCGGGTTCGCGGGATTGTAGCGCAGATGCCGCTGCCACAACACGTACGCGAGGGGCGCGAGCGCCATGGCAGTGCCCGGGTGCCCGGAATCCGCCCGCTCCACCGCGTCCATGGCGAGCACGCGGATGGCGTTGATCGAGAGCTGATCGAGGGACGCGCTCTGGGTGGCGGGCGGCGGCGGCGCGGGCGCTGCCACGCTCGGCGACTCGGTCACAGCAGGCCGGACTTCGCGGCCTGCCACAGATTCACGAGGCGGTCGAACCCGTTCACCAGGACGTCCACCTGCTGCGGGCTGGGCGTGGCCTTGGCGGCGGTCTTGAGCTCGGCACAGATGCGCGGCATCTCCCGCCGACCTTGTTGGGTTGCCGCGGCCGCGATCTGGTCGAGCAGGGCGACAAGCCGCTCGCGCGCTGCGGCGTCCTTGGGCACTTGCCACAGATAGTCGGCGAGCTGCTTGCCTTCCTGGCACAGCTTGCCGAGGGCGTCCTGCAGAGGCGGCGTCGACCGGCGCGGCGGATTCGGATCGCTCATGGGAGGTTCAAAATATACCCACCACGCGGGTGCAACGTGCGGTTGCCCGAACCTCCGGGGGCCTCTAGCTTGCGGTCTCCATGACGACCCTTGGCGAACGCCTTCGCACCCTCCACCACCTGGCGAAGGGGTGGGACACCTCCATCGTCGTGGCGGTCCTGATCTGGATCGTCCTGCGCTCGTACCTGATCGAGGCGTTCCGGATCCCGTCGGCGAGCATGGAGAACACGCTCCTCGTGGGCGACTTCCTCTTCGTGAACAAGGCGGTTTACGGCGGCGAGCTCGAGATTCCCGCCACCGGCATTAGGTTCCTCCGCCTCCCGGGGTACGCGGAGCCCCAGCGCGACGGGATCGTCGTCTTCCGCTCCGTGGAGGACTCGACACCTAACCTGAATATTGTGAAACGCGTGCTGGGGGCGGTGGGCGACACGCTGCGCATGGCGCACGACACCCTATACCGCAACGGCAAGCGCCTCGACGAACCGTACGGGCTTCACCTCGCCGGCGGAACCGACGCCGACCCCGACTTCCGACGCGCGCAAATGCGCGCCTGGCAGTTGCGTTACTACGTAGGGCGCGACTCGGCGCGCTACCACCCGACGACCCACGATTGGGGCCCGGTGGTCGTGCCCGCCGGCCATTTCTTCGTGATGGGCGACAACCGCGACGAGTCCTACGACAGTCGGTTCTGGGGTTTCCTGCCGCGGTCGCACATCGTCGGGAAGCCGCTCATCATCTACCTGAGCGTCGCGACCGATCCCCTGCGGATTCGGTGGAACCGGATGTTCCGGCAACCGAGGTAGCGCGGGCCGCCCGCCCCCCGGGTCATCCCCGCCCTTGCGCGCGTGTGTCTTGACGCGCTCACGGGGCGCGATTAGAACCAGGCGCGTTGCCCCTGTGAGGACCGACGTTCGATGTCGCCCGTCATCACCGCGAAGCGAGTCGCCCTCTTCGCCGCGCTCTGTCAGGCGTGGTCTGATCTCGGCGCGGCGCAGGTGCGGGACACCACGGCCCGCCCGCGCCGGCCCGAGGACAGCTTGCGAGTGTACACCTTGCCGGCGACGGTCGTGTCCGTCACGCGCGCCAATCCGCCGCTCAACACGATCCCCCAGGCCGTCGCGCTCGTCGAGGCGACCGACATCCATCGAGCGCGGCCCACTTGGGGCTTGGACGAGTCGGTCGCGACGGTCCCGGGGGTGTACGCGGCGAATCGCTACAACTTCTCGCTCGATCAGCGGATCTCGATCCGGGGCTTCGGCGCGCGGTCGCAATTCGCGATTCGGGGCATCAAGGTGTTGGTGGACGGCATTCCCCAGACCCTCCCGGACGGCACCGGCCAGCTCACGAACCTGGAGCTCGGCGAGGCCGATCGCTTGGAAATCCTCCGCGGCTCGTCCTCGGCACTGTTCGGCAACGCCACCGGTGGCGTGATCAGCATCTGGACCGATCCGGCAGCCCCGGCGACCGTCCGCCAAGACGTGCGGGTGTTGTTTGGAACGTTCGACCGCGATCTCGTCCGGAACTGGAGCAAGTGGCAGTCCAGCACCGCGCTGCGCGTCGGGTCGGGGAGCGCGCTCGTCACGGCGTCGCGGCTCGACTATACCGGCGAGCGCCAGCACTCGAGCGCCGACTTCCGCACCTTGAACTCGCGCTGGCACGTCCCGCTCGCCAGCGGCTGGTCGCTCACCGCCAGCGCCGACGTCGGCTGGGATCCGCGCGCCGACAACCCGGGGGCGCTCACCGCTGCCGAGCTGGCCCGGAACCCCGACTCCGCGGCGGCGATCAACTTGACCAAAGTCGCAGGCAAGGACGTCACCCAGGGGCAAGCGGGCGTCACCGTGCGGCG
>DATLKW010000262.1:0-3657 GCA_035538175.1 Gemmatimonadales bacterium
GACGACGCCAGCGAAGAGGTAGCGATTGCGCGCGTCGTCCAGGGGGCCGAAGCGCAGGCTGTGCAAGAGTGCCACCGGGCGCGCGCCCATGGTGAAGACGTCGCGCAAGATCCCGCCCACGCCCGTGGCGGCGCCCTGGTAAGGCTCGACGGCGGAGGGGTGGTTGTGAGACTCGATCTTGAACACCACGACCCAGCCCTCGGGGAGGCGGAGCGCCCCGGCGTTCTCGCCCGGGCCCTGGACGACCTGGGGTCCCGTGGTGGGGAGGCTCTTCAAAACCGGGCGCGAGTGCTTGTAGGAACAGTGCTCGCTCCACAGGGCGGAGAAGACGCCGAGCTCGGCGAAGGTCGGCGTCCGACCGAGGAGCGCGGTGATGCGGGCGTACTCCGTGTCGTTCAGGTTGTGCTCGCGGACGAGCGCGGGGGTGATAGGGGGGTCGCCCGGATACGGGCGTGGCGGCCGGGCGGCGCCCGCCGCCGTCATGGGTTCGACACCCGTGCCCCGCTCACGCCGCGCAGCACGGCGCGGAAGACGCGGGCGATGAAATTCGGCTCGGGGTGCGCGATCAAGGTCTCCGCCTGCTGGGCGTCGAGCCACAAGCCGTGGCAGTGCGTGCACTGCTCCATCCGGATACCGTGCCAGTCGCCGGTGATCAGGTCGTAGCCGCACTTCGGGCACTTCATGGAGTGGGACTGGCGTTCGGTCTCCGCCGCCGCGCGCTGCAAGTTGGCCCGTTGTTGGCGCAGGAGCTCGGCGTCGCGTCGCGCGAAGTACTCGTCCTCGTTCCGGCTGGGCTTGTCGGGCATCGGCCTCAGCGGGTGGGGGTCGAGGGGGATTTGACGGTCAACGTGTCGCCGCCGGGGCGGGCGGGCCCGTGGGGCGGGGTGGCGGCGGGGGATGAGGACTGGCCCGAGTAGCCGTGTCCCGGCCACCGCAGGACGGCGTCCACGACCGCTCCCTTCTGGAGGAACACGACGTCCTCTGTGCCGCAACTGTACTCGCACCCGTTGCGGAAGTACAGATAAGTCCATTCGCCCTCGTGGCGCACGCTGATCGGGGGGCCCCACAACGCGTAGATCTCCCGCTCGTTCATGCCTGGGGCGATGGTGCCGGTGTCGCGGGAACTGAACGGCGTGTCGCGCAGGGGACGCGGCCGCGGGGGCGGCGGGGGTGGCGCGACGCGGTCGCCCTGATCGCCGAGGGGGCGGGACCCGGGGGCGAGCGCGTTGGCGGGGCCGGTGGGGGCCGCGGGCGTGGGGGTCGGGGTCGGGGCGACGGGTTGGGTGGGCGCGGGCGTGATGGGGTGCCCGCGGCGCTCGGCGATCTTCGCCACGATGGTCGCCTTGAGCTTCCCGAGCTGGTCTTTGACCTTCGCGACCTGGTCGTTGACCTGCTTACACCCGAAGGTGACGACCGTCGCGAGCGCGCACATCCACAGCCTGCTGCGTCGCATGGCGAGCCTCCAGCGAAAGAAAGATGCGGGCTCCATCCTGGCCGCCCAGGGCCGGGGCGTTGCGGCGCTCCGGGTGCGGCATGATCCCGACCACGTTGCCGAGGGCGTTCGCGACGCCCGCGATGTCGTGGAGCGCGCCGTTGGGGTTTTCGCGCACGTAGCGCCACACGATCCGGCCGTTGGCCTCGAGTTCCGCGGCGGTGTGGGCGTCGACCACGTAGCGGCCGTCGCCGTGGGCGATCGGTAGCTCCAGCGTCTCCCCGCGCTCGTACAGCCCGGTGAACGGGGTGTCGGTCTGTTCGACGCGCACCCACACGGGGCGAGACAGGAATCGCAGACGCGCGTTCCGCATGAGGGCGCCGGGGAGGAGTCCCGCCTCGCACAGAGTCTGGAACCCGTTGCAGATGCCGAGCACCGCCCCGCCGGCGCGCGCGTGCTCGGCGACGGCCGTCATGATGGGGGAGAAGCGCGCGATGGCGCCGGCGCGGAGGTAGTCGCCGTAGCTGAAGCCGCCGGGGAGGATGACGGCGTCGGCGCCCACGAGGCTCGTGTCGCGGTGCCAGACGAAATAGGCGTCCGATCCCGCGGCGCGGGCGGCGGCGAGGGTATCGCGATCGCAGTTGGCCCCCGGAAACCGGATGACGGCGACGCGTTTCATCGTGCGGCTCCCGCTACTCCCCCGGCTCCCTCAATCACGAGGTCGTAGTCTTCGGTGACGGGGTTGGCGAGCAGGCGATCGCACATGGCGCGGGCGCGGGCGAGCGCCTCGTCTCCGGTGCGGGCGTCGACCTCGAGCATCAGGTGTTTCCCGACGCGCACCGTGGCGACCTCGCCGAAGCCCAGGGCGTGCAGGGCGTGCTCCACCGCCTGGCCCTGGGGATCGAGCAGGGTCGCGCGCGGCATCACGCGGACGGCGACGCGGAACGCGCTCATGCCGCGCCCCCGCCCTCGCCGCCGCGGCGGCCCGCGGAGGACCGGTCGCGGTCGTCCCGGACGCCGCCGTGTCCGATCTCGCGGACGTGCCCGCCGCCCTCCTCGGGTTTCGCCGGGTCCCTGTCGCTGATGACGATCGGCCCGGCGATCTCGGCTTCCTCGTCCTCCCCCGCCTCGAAGAAGAAGCCGAGCACGGTCGCCCGCAGCACGCCGTACGCCATGTACGCCACTCCCAGGGGGAAGAAGAACGCGTCGTGCTCGCGAATGCCGAAAACGAGGATAAACACGATGGTCGCGAGCCCCAAGAGGCCGCGCATCGTGCGGAGCCCGGCGCGGGGGAGGGTGGCGTAGCGGACGTTCGAGACCATGAGGATGGTCAGAAAGATCATCAGGAACTGCATCGCGTGGTGGCGCGGGATGTAGCGGAACACCTGCTGGTAGAGGTCCGTCGTGGTGAACGGATAGAAGGTGGCGAGCGTCATCCCGGCCGCGGGGGACGGGAGGCCGATGAACGAGTGTTTGGCGCGGCCGGCCTGGGTGATGTTGAAGCGGGCGAGCCGGATGGTGGCGGCCATAACGTAGAAGTAGCAGAAGATCCATTCCGCCTGGCCGGCGCTCGCGAATTCGAGCTGATAGATGAGGAACGCGGGGGCGACGCCGAAGCTCACCGCATCGACGAGCGAGTCGAGCTCGGCGCCGAAGCGGGTCCCGGTCTTCGAGAGCCGGGCGACGCGGCCATCGAGGGTGTCGAGCATGCCGGCGAAGAAGATGTACCAGCTCGCCTTGTAGAACTCGGCGCGCGACGCGAGCACCATGGCCCAGACGCCGAAGAACAAGTTGAAGAGTGTGAACAGGCTCGGCACGACGATCACGACGCGCCGCATCGAGGGGCGGGGGAACCGGTTCACGGTGCGAGCTCCGCCAGCACGCTCGCCCCGGCGCGCACGCGGTCGCCCACCGCCACGCGCAGGGCGGGGCGGGCGGCCGCGGGGAGGAACACATCTACGCGGGAGCCGAAGCGGATCATGCCCATGCGCTCGCCCTGCGTGGCGCGCGCCCCCGGCGTGCCATCGGTGACGATGCGTCGGGCGATGAGGCCCGCGATTTGGCGCACGAGCACGGTCCCCGCCGCCGTGCGCAGGCCGACGGAGGCCTGTTCATTCTCGAGGCTCGCTTTGTCGCTGGCGGCATGGAGGAAGCGCCCCGCGTGGTAGCGCACGAGCTCGACGGTGCCCGAGGCGGGATAGCGGTTCACGTGCACGTCGAACACG
>DATLKW010000263.1:0-1918 GCA_035538175.1 Gemmatimonadales bacterium
AGGGTCGCGTGCCCGAGGACCTGGCCGAGGTGTATCGCACCACGTTCCGCGCCCTGGTGCGGTTCCTGTACCGCAAGGTGTGGGATGCCGACCGCGCGGAGGAGCTGGCGCAGGAAGCGTTCGCGCGCGCCGTGGTGCACAAGCCGGACAATCCGAAGGGGTGGCTCTTCATCGTGGCGGCGAACATGGCGCGGGATGACGCACGGCGAGCGGCGCGGGAGCGTCGCCATTTGACGCTGCTTCGGGCGGAGCCCGAAGCGAGCGTGCCAGCGCCCGACGAGGTGCTGCACGCGGCGAGCGAGCACGCCCATGTGCGTGAGGCACTTGAGCAGTTGAGCCCGCGCGATCGGGAGGTGCTGCTCTTGTGGGACGCGGGGTTATCCTACGACGAGATCGCCGCGCACACGGGGCTCGCGCGCGGGGCGATCGGGACGACGCTCGCGCGAGCGCGTCGCCGGTTGGTCGAAGCTTACGAGGCGCGAAGCCGAGGTGCGCATGTCGCACGCGGATGAAGGCACGCTGCATGCCTATCTCGACGGCGCGCTGGCGCCGCCAGAGGTGCGGGGGGTGGAGGCGCACCTGGCCGATTGCCCCACCTGCAGGGACCGCTTGGCCGAGGAGCGCGGGCTCCGGGCGCGCGCGGCCGAGCTGCTGGGGGTGGCGCTACCGCCCGAGCGCGCCCTGCCCGCGTTCCCGGCCCGCGACCGCGCGGCACGCGTGCCTCGGTGGTGGCGCGTGCGCGGTCCGTTGGCCTGGGCCGCGACGGTCATTCTCGCACTCGGGATCGGGATCTACCTCGGCTCGAGCAGCCTAGGCCGCTCCGGGTCGCAAATTGCGCGCCTCGAGCCTCCGGGGGTCGCGGTACCTGAGGGACGCGACCTGAATCGTGTCCCGGAGGTCGCCGAGCATCGACCCGAGGCTGCACTCGCGCCCGCCCCTTCACGTCCGAGCTCCGCTCGGGCCGTCGCCAAAACGGGGGTTGGCGTTTCGGGCGCCGGGCGCCATGCTGAGCCCCCGGCGAACACGCTGCGGGAGTCGACATCCGGCGCGCCCGAGCGCGAGCTCGCTGCACCCGCCGCGGCCCTCGCCCCTGCTCCGCCGGCAGCTGCCCGGGAGGAGCAGGCGAGTCGCGGGCTGTCGCATGGCGCCGATAGCCTCGCGACGATCGCCCTCCCTGGAGCATTCTCGCTCGATTCGGCGCGGGTGCTGCTCGGCCGGGACCCGGTCGCACTGCCGGGTGTGCCGATCCGCGCGGTGCGGCGCGTCCAGCGCCCCGGGTACACGGCGGCGGTCGTGATCGAGCAGCAACTCGATTCCGGCACGGTGCTCCAGCTCGTCGAGGGGCGCCGGGCCGAGATGCGCTTGGGCGCAATGGAACCGAGGGCCCGATTGGACTCTGGCGTCGCGGCCGAGCGCGCCCCTGCCCTGCAACGCGGCGTCGTCCCGGCGGCGCCCGCACCGGCGCGCTTGGTCGATGAACTGGAAGTGACGATGACCAGTCCTCCGCTCTCGCTGGACTCCCTGACCCGGCTGCTCCAGCGCTTGAAGGCCGTCAGGCCCTAACGCTTCGCGCCACGGAGTTCTTCAAGCCGGGCCACGGCGCGGCGCAAGTGCGGAATCACGATTGACCCACCCACGACCAACGCCACCGCGAACGCGTCGTAGAACTCCGGGTCGCTGACACCCTCCTCGCGGCAGCGGACGACGTGGTAGGTGACGCAGTCGTCGCAGCGCAGGACCATCGAGGCCACGAGACCGAGCAGCTCCTTCGTCTTTGTCGGGAGGGCGCCCTCTTCGTAGACCCGGGAATCGGGCGCGAAGAAGCGATTGATGCTCGTATTCTCCGCCTCGAGGATCGTTGCGTTCATCTTCTCGCGGAACTGCCGGAACGCCTCAAGGGTGTCGGGGCCCTGGGAGG
>DATLKW010000264.1:0-22495 GCA_035538175.1 Gemmatimonadales bacterium
CCAATCAGGCCTTCACGACCCCCCTGGCCCGATTCCCTGACCAGGTCCTATCGAGCGCGCAATTCCCATCCGATGCGGTCCAGGGCTTACTCGGTCAGTATCAGGCGCTCGCGGAGCGCCTCCCCGTGGCCCTACGTGGTACCGCGAGCGCCACGATCGCTGATCTCTGGGTCCGATTGCGGCAGGTCGATCGCGCGCGAACGCTCTACCAATGGCTGCTCGCGATCGCGCCCGCGGGCATCGACACGGGGAGCGTGCGGCAACGTTTGCTGGCACTGCCGCCCTAGGCGGTTGATCGAACGAGGACGCCGACCGGCCTGCGGGCAGCGCTCGGGAGACCGCGTGGCGTGGAGCCCGCGCTCACCGAGGCCCCTCCCATCGGGTCCCGCAGCCGCGCGGTCAACTGGCTAGCGATAGCCGGCCGCCTGAAGACTGAACAGCTCGGCGTATAAGCCGCCCCGCGCGACGAGCTCCTCGTGCGTGCCCTGGTCGACAAGCGTCCCCCCTTGGAGCACGAGGATCCGGTCAGCCATCCGCACCGTCGAGAAGCGGTGGGAGATGATGACCGCCATACGGCCCCGCGTGAGCTCGGCGAACCGGAGGAACACCTCGTACTCGGCGCGCGCGTCGAGCGACGCGGTCGGCTCATCGAGGATGAGCACCTGCGCGTCGCGCATGTAGGCGCGCGCGAGCGCCACCTTCTGCCACTCACCGCCCGACAGCTCGACGCCGCCATCGAACCGGCGGCCGAGCATCTGGTCGTAGCCCTTGTCGAGGCGCTGGGCGACCGAATCCGCGAGGCTGCGGCGCGCCGCCTCGAGCACGCGCGGCTGGTCGGCGAGGGCGCCTACCTCGCTTACGCCGATATTCTCCTTCATGATGAAGTCGTACCGCACGAAATCTTGGAAGATGACTCCGATGTGGCGGCGGAGACTGTTGAGGTCGTAGTCGCGCAAATCCACGCCGTCGAGCAGCACGCGCCCCTCGTCCGGGTCGTAGAGCCGCGCCAGCAGCTTCACGAGCGTCGTCTTCCCTGCGCCGTTCTCCCCCACCAAGGCGATCCGCTCGTCCGGCTCGAAGGTGAAGCTCAAATGGCGGACGGCCCACCGATCCGAACCCGGGTAGCGGAATCCGACGTCTTGGAATTCGAACCCACGCCGAATCGGGACCGGCACAGGCCGCGCGCCCGGCTTGGAGGTGACGCGCGGCTGCACGTCGAAGAAGGTGAAGAGGTCGGCGAGGTACAGGCTCTGCTCGAACACCTGCGACACCGCGAGCAGGATGCGCTGGATCAAGTCGCGGCTCTGCCGGAACGACCCGGCCAGGAAAGTGAGGGCCCCGATCGTGAAGTGCCCGAGCACGGTCAGGTAGATGGTCACGGCGTAGGCGCCGTAGTATCCCAGCGTGCCCAATGTCACGAACAGCGTCGAGACGACGTTCCGCTTGATGGCGAGGCGCTTGTTCGCGTCGTAGAACTCCTCGGACAACGTGGCATAGCGGCCGACGAGGAAGTCCGACAGGTTGAAGAGCTTGACCTCCTTCGCCATTTCGTCGGACGCACCGGCGTAGCGCAGGTAATCGAGCAGCCGCCGCTCGGGCGTCCACGAGAACAGGAGCGAGTACCCGAGCGCGGCGTAGTGGGTCTCGCCCACGAACGAGGGTAGCACCGCCACGACGAGCAGGAGGAGGAGCCACGGCAGCTCGACGAGCAACACGGCGGCGAGCGACGCGAGTGTGATCAGGTCTTGCGCGGTCGAGAGCAACAATGCGAGCAGGCCGATCCGGCCGACGGTCTGCCGCCGGGCGCGCTCCAGGTGGTCGTACGTCTCGGCGTCCTCGTATTGCGCGAGGTCGAGGGTCGCGGCGTGTTGCATCAGCCGCACGCTGATTCGGTTCGAGAACAGGTCGCCGAGGAGGCTCTCGTAGAGCGACGACAGGCGCGCGAGCCCCTCGCCCCCTACCGCGATCCCGAGCTCGAGGCCGACGAGCCCGCCGAGGTGCCACCAGTCCACCACGCCGCCCCGCGAGCGCGCCTGGACCGCGGCGATGACCCCGTCGATAATGAGCTTGCCGATCCACAGGACGGCCACCGGGATGAACGAGCGCACGGCGCGGAGGGCGAGGATCGCCACCGTGTACCCGCGATGCGTCGCGTAGACGAGTCGCAGGAGCGGCGGCACGTAGCGGAGGGCCTGAAGGCGCTCGGCCCATGAGGGCGGCGTGCCATCGGACCCCGCCCGGCCGCGTCCGCCGCGCGGCGAAGGGTTGCGGGCACCCAGGGGGACACCAAGATGATGGGGCGTGGTCACGGCGCTCTTAACTTCCGCAGGCGGTGTTTCGTCAATAATAACCGCATGAGAACCCGGCTCCCCGACCTCGTCGCCATCGTCGCTGGCGTCACCGCGCTCCCGTGGGGGCTAGAGGCACAAGCGCCTGTGCGCGAGCATGGCGCTCCCACCGCCCGCACGACGTACTCGCCCAGCGACTCTGCCTGGCATGCCCTTAATCGGCTGGCGTACGGGCCCCGGCCCGGCGATGTCCAGCGGGTGGCCGCCGGGGGCGTGCTGCGCTGGATCGACCAGCAGCTCGATTTCCGGGCGATCGACGACGACTATCTCGGGGAGCGTCAGCGGGACTTTGCGCTCCTCGACTACGACCGCGGCGACCTCACCCGCCTGTACGCGGAGGCGGACCGCGAACGGCAGGAGCGCCTCCGCACCGGCGATACAACCGCCGCCAAGCCCGACGACGGCCCCGCGGGGCAGCGCAGCCGACGTTTCGCCGGGCAGCTGCAGCAGCTCGCCCTCGTGCGCGCCGTGGTGTCGGAGCGCCAGTTGTTCGAAGTGATGGTGGACTTCTGGACCAACCACTTCAACGTCTACTTCGCGAAGGGTCCCGATCGAGCGCTCACCCCGGACTACATCGAGCACACCATCCGACGGCACGCGATGGGACGGTTTGAGGATCTGCTCATCGCGACGGCGAAGAGCCCAGCCATGCTCTTCTATCTCGACAACTGGCAGAGTGTCGCGCCGGGCGCGACGCCGCCGCCCCCGATGCGGATCGAGATGCGCCCACTGTTCGGTCGGCTGCCGGCCGCGATCCCCCCGCCGCGCGACCCGGCCACGATGGACTCGCTGCGCGAGCGCGCCCAGCGGCGCGCCCCCCAGGGGCTCAACGAGAATTATGCGCGCGAGTTGCTCGAGCTGCACACGCTCGGCGTGGACGGTGGCTATACACAGCAGGATGTGATCGCCGTGGCGCGCGTCTTCACCGGCTGGAGCATCCGCCGGCCCCAGCAGGACGGGGCGTTCGAGTTCCACGAGTGGGCGCACGACGACGGAGAGAAGACCGTGTTGGGGGTCATGTTCCCGGCGGGCCACGGCCGCGACGAGGGGATTCGGCTCCTCAAGCTCTTGGCCCAGCATCCCGCGACGATGCATCACGTGAGCCGCCAGCTGTGCCAGCGCTTCGTGAACGACGATCCGCCAGACGGCTGTGTCGACGACGCGGTGGCGGCGTGGCGACGCTCGGGGGGCGAGATCCGGGAAGTGCTCCGCGCCATCTTTCACGGACCGGACTTCTGGTCCACTGCAAACGTGGGCGCCAAGGTGAAGACGCCCCTCGAGTTCGTCGTGAGCGCCGCGCGGGCGCTCGAGGCCGAGCCTGACACCACACCCCGCCTCGCCCAGCTCGTGGCGCGCCTCGGTGAGCCCCTCTATCTCCACGTGGCGCCCGATGGTTATCCCGAGCGCGAGGACGCGTGGGTGAACAGCGGCGCGCTGCTCGATCGCATGAACACGGCGGTGGCCCTGGCCGCCGGTAAGCTCGGCGGCATAGCGGCCCCGTCGGCGCCGGGGGCGGTCCCCGACTCCGCGCTCGACCACGAGCAACTCCTTGCCAACATCGACGAGCAGATTCTGGGCGGGCGGATGTCGGAGAACACGAGGCAGGTCATCCGGCATCAACTGTCGGACGTGAACGACCCCCGGGCGGCCCGCGCCTTCGCCGTGGGCCTCGCGATCGGGGGGCCGGAGTTTCAGCGACGGTGAGCCGGCACTCGCGCGGTCGCCGCCACCAGGAGGAGGAGGGATGACCATCTCCAGACGCGTTTTCGTGAAGGCCGGGGGGCTCGCCCTGGTGAGCTTCGGCTTGGACCCCCTGTTCCTCGCGCGCGCCGCCTTCGCGGGGGAGGCGTCCCGCGTATCGGGGGGGCGCCGCGTGCTCGTGTGCCTCTTCCAGCGGGGTGCCGTCGACGGCCTCAACATGATCGTCCCGCACGGGGACCCTACCTACTACCGTGAGCGGCCGCGCATCGCCGTTCCCCAAGCCGATGTGGTGGACCTCGACGGCTACTTCGGCCTGCACCCGCGGCTCGCGATGCTCAAACCGCTGTGGGACAACAAGAGCCTCGCCGCGATCCACGCCATCGGGTCGCCCGACGCGACGCGGAGCCACTTCGACGCCCAGGACTACCTCGAGTCCGGGACGCCCGGGGTGAAGACGACCTCGGACGGCTGGCTCAACCGCTACTGCCAGCACGACCAAGAGCACCAGGATACGCCGTTTCGAGCGGTCGCCTTCGGGCCGCAGCTCCCGCGCATCCTCGCCGGCACGGCCCCGAGCCTCGCAATCGACGATCTCCAGGCCTTCGGCCTCCGCGGACCGCAGCCCGTTGCTCGCGATCGTCTCACGCGGGCCTTCGAGGAGCTGTACGCGGCGTCGGCCACGGGGCTCGTCTCGACCTCCTCGCGCGAGGCATTCGACGCCGTCCGGCTGCTCACCCAGGTCGACCCCGCGCGCCATCAGCCCGCTCCCGGCGTCGAGTATCCGCGGGGCCGCTTCGGCCGTGCGATGCTCCAGATCGCGCAGCTGATCAAGGCCGACGTGGGGCTTGAGCTCGCGTTCGCGGACGTGTCGGGCTGGGATACGCACGTGAACCAAGGTGCTGGCGAGGGGCAACTCGCGGCCCGGCTCGCCGAGTTCGGGCAGGCACTGGCGGCCTTCGCGCAGGATCTCGGCGAGGGGATGCGGGACGTCGTCGTGCTCACCATGTCCGAGTTCGGTCGGACGGTGCGCGAGAACGGCAACGCGGGGACGGATCACGGGCACGCGACGGCGATGCTCGTCCTCGGTGGCCCGGTGGAAGGCGGGCGCGTCCTCGGGAAATGGCCGGGGCTCGACGCGCGAGAGCGGTTTGAGGGCCGGGACGTGGCTGTGACGACGGACTTCCGAGACCTGTTTGCGGAGATTCTCGCCCGTCACCTCGGGGGCCGGGAGCTCGGAGCCGTCTTTCCCGGGTTCACACCCGACCCCCGGCGCTTCCCCGGCGCAATTAGGGTCTAGCCGCCGCCTCGAGCGCCGCGACGAGGGATTCCGCGTCCCAGGCGCCATCGTGCCGGACGCCGTTGACGAAGAAGGTCGGCGTCCCGTTCACACCGCTCAGGACCCCGCTCCGGAAATCGTCGCGCACGCGCGCCCGGTAGGTACCGTGCTGCAGGTCGGCGCGAAACCGTTCGGCGTCCAGGCCCAAGTCGGCGGCATACTCCATCAGGGCGTGGTCGTCGAGCGCGAACTGCCGCTCGAAGAGCCGGTGGTGCATCTCCCAGAATTTGCCCTGGGCCCCGGCGGCCTCAGCCGCCTCGGCCGCGCGCTGGGCGTGGGGGTGACTCTCGCGCAAGGGGAAGTTGCGAAACACGAAGCGCAGGCGCGGACCGAGGCGTCGCTGTACGGTTTTGACGATCGGGTACGCCCGACCGCAGTCGGGGCATTCGTAGTCGCCGTATTCCACGAGCGTGACGGGGGCACCGGGCCGCCCAAGCGCGTGATCGCGCTCGTCGACGGGCGGCGTCAGGGATCCGGCGGTGCGGGCGCGACGGGGCCGTGATGTCACCGGGGCTGCGTTCCCGACGACGGGGCCTCAACGCTGATGATCGGTAGCTCCACCCGCTCGGCGCCCCGCAAAACGACGATCGTCGCCCGGGCCCCGATCCGTTCGGCCGTCAGCAGGCGATGCAGGTCGTCGATCCCCGTGATGGGGTGCTCGTCGAACCCCACGATGATGTCGCCGCTGCGGACGCCGGCTCGCTCCGCGGGTCCTTGGGACTCCACGCCCGTTACGAGGACGCCGGTCTTCGCCACGAGCCCGTGGGCCCGCTGGGCCAGTCGCAGCAGCGGCACGTGCTGGCCGGCGAGGCCGATGTAGCCGCGCCGAATCTTCCCGTGCCGGATGAGCTGGCCCGTCACCACTTTCGCCGTGTTGATCCCGACGGCGAAGCAAATCCCTTGCGCCGGAAGGATTACGGCGGTGTTCACGCCCACCACCTGCCCCCGCGCGTCCACGAGTGGGCCACCCGAGTTGCCCGGATTGAGCGCCGCGTCGGTCTGGATCACGTCGTCGATGAGGCGTCCGCCCACCGAGCGAAACGAGCGCCCCAGGGCGCTCACCACTCCCGCGGTCACGGTGCTCTGGAAGCCGAGCGGGTTCCCAATGGCGATGACCAGCTGGCCGACGCGGAGGGCGCCCGAGTCCCCGAGCGTAGCCACGGTGAGCGAGACGGGCGGCACGCGGAGTACGGCGAGGTCGGTGCCCGGGTCGTCCCCCACGAGTTCCGCCACGACCCGGCGACCGTCGGCGAAGGCCGCTTCGATGCGGGTCGCGTCGTGCACGACGTGACTGTTCGTCAGGACGAAGCCGTCCGGCGTGAACACGAACCCCGAGCCGTTCCCGGCCACCTCGCGCGCCGCCCGGGCACGGGGCGTGACGCGGTGGCGCACCTCGACGCTCACGACGGCCGGGCCGACGAGTTCGGCGGCGCCTGTAACGGCGCGCGAATACGCGTCGAGGAGCTCCCCGTCGGATGGCGGTGCGACCGCGGCCCGGGGCTCGATCGGCGCCGCCGCGTCATGTGATAACACAGCCACTACATCGTCCATGGTCCACCTCCTTGGTAACGAAACGCCGGCCGGTTCCCCCGCCCCGGCGGCCGCGGCCGCCGTATATTGGCCGGGCATATGGATCTCGTCGGCTCGTTCGCCGTCGTGACCGGGGCAACCGAGGGCATCGGCCGCGCCACGGCGTTCGCCCTGGGGCGTGCGGGCGCGCGGGTGGGGATCTGCGCCCGGACCGAGCCCAAGGTGCACGCCACGGTGGGCGAGTTGCGGGCGGTCGGAATCGACGCCATCGGCACCGCGTGCGACGTCTCCGATCCCCGGGCGGTCGAGGCGTTCGCGGCGTTCGTGCGCCGCGAGCGCGGCGCTCCCCGCGTGGTGGTCAACAACGCGGGGATCGGCCGGTTCAAGCCGCTCGCCGAGCTCTCCCTGGAAGACTGGGACCGGACGCTCGAGGTGAACGTGCGGTCGCTCTTCCTCGTCACCCGCGCCTTTCTCGAGGGCATGAGGGCGGCGGGGGGCGGCACGTTCGTCAACGTGGCTTCCCTGGCGGGGAAGAACGGCGTCGAAGGCGGCACGGCCTACTGCGCCTCGAAGCACGCCGTGCTGGGCTTCTCGAAGGCGCTGCTCCTCGAAGTCCGCCGCTACAACGTCCGAGTCGTCGCGATCTGTCCCGGCTCGGTGAACACGGGATTCCGGGAGGCGCGGCCCAACCGTGACCGCGTCCTCGCACCGGACGACGTGGCGCATGCCATCGTGGCCACGCTCACGGCGGCGGACCGCGCGATGATCAGCGAGCTCGACCTGCGGCCGACCAACCCGTAGCGCCCAGCGGCGCGACCCGCACCGGGATGCGTGCGCTGCATTTCCGGGACGCGCTCGTCCAACGTAGTTTCAGGTCATGCTCGAGCCTATCCGCAAGCTCCTGACCGAGGCCGGCACGGCCAAGCAGACGCGGGCGTTCTGGGAGGCCGCGACCGACATTCTCAGCGACTGGACCGGCGGGGCACGGGTCGAGCTCACGTACAAGGGGTTGCACGAGGCGGGGGGCGCGTCGGCCGGGACCGCGGGGAAGGTGGGCGATCCCTATCTCGCCGACTACCACGACGCCGATGGCCGGCACGTGAGCGCGCGCATCCAGGGACTGCCGGCGGGCTTCCCCGCCGAGGCGTTGCGCTCCACGCTCGAGATCGCGTCGCATCTGGCGGTAATGGTGGCCCGGCGCGCGAGCCTCGAGCGCGAGCGCCGGCTCGGGACGTTTCTCGTGGAGCTATCGCGCTGGCTCCTGGCGGCCCCGGAGCGTGAGCTGCTGTTGCGCTACACGCTGCAGAGCGTGATGAGCCTGGTGGACGCCCAGGGCGCATATGTGGCGCTGCGCGCGAGCGGCTCCGTGCTCCGCGTGGTCACGACGGTGGGGCAGGCCGCGGAGTTCGACGGTCTCGAAATCCCCACGGAGGCGAGCGTCACCGGGCAGGTGGTTCGGACCGGGGACGCGCTGCTCACCGACGACCTCCTCGCGGAATCCGAAGCCCAACGGCCCCCGTCGCCCTCCGCCGCGCGGGCCGCGATGATCGCCCCGCTCAAGACCTCGAACGGTGTGGCGGGTGCCGTGGCGGTGGTCCGGTATCTGCGCTCCGGGGGCGAGGCACCGCCTCCGTTTCAGCTCGTCGACCTCCAGTACCTCACGGCGGTCGCGGCCTACATCGCGAGCGGCCTAGAGTTGTCCGAGGCCGTGAGCGGCGCGCGTGCCGCTGCCGAGCGTGCGCATGCGATGGTGGATGGGAGCCCGCTGCCCATGGCGCTGGTGGACCGTGAGGGGCGCGTCTTGCAGCTTAACCAGGCCGGGTGTCGGCTCTTCGGCATCGGGGCGGAGGCCCAGGCCCTCGCCACCCACCTCGAGGCGCTCGGCCTGTCGCCGAGCGAAGTATCGCTCCACCTGGTGCTCTCGCGGGCGCGGGATGGAGCGCCGTGGCACGGCCGGGTACTCGTGACGCAGCGCTCGGGGGATCGCCGCCTCTGCGACTGTACCGTCACGAGCCTCGCGGGCGCGGGACCCGACAGCCTGCTCGTGGCGCTCTACGACCGCACGGACGAGCTGCGTGCACAGCGCGAGCTGATTGCGCGCGAGAAGCTGGCCACGGTGGGAGAAATCGCGAGTGGCGTCGCCCACGAGGTGAACAATCCGCTCGCGGCCATTCGGATGGAGGCGGAGCTCCTCGGTCGCGCGAGCAAGGATCCCGAGACCAGCACGACGGCGGCCACGATCACCCGCGAGGTCGACCGGGCCGCCCGCATCGTGCGGAGTCTGTTACGGCTCGCGCGCCGGGCGGATACGGCGCCCACGCGGGTCCAGATCAACGATCTCGTGCATGACGTCGCCGAGATCCGCCAACGGGTGATGCGCACGGAGGGCGTGCAGTTCCGCACGAGCCTCGACGCCGCGGCTCCCGCGGTGCTCGGCCTGGGCCAGGAGCTCCAGCAGGTCGTCATCAACCTCGTCACGAACGCCGAGTATGTGCTGCGCGGCCGAAGCCCAGCCGTCGTTCGGCTGACCACGCAGGCCCGGGAGGGGTGGGTCCGGCTCACTGTGGAGGATTCGGGCCCGGGCGTGCCGCGGGAAATCCGCGGGCGCATTTTCGACCCCTTTTTTACGACCAAGGGCCCGGACGAGGGCACCGGCCTCGGCCTCGCCATTTGCCAGCGCGTCGTGACCGAGGTGGGCGGTAAGATCTGGCTCGAAGACTCGGAGCTCGGGGGCGCGAAGTTTGTGGTGGAACTGCCCGCCGCGCCGGAGCAGGTCCCGGTCACGACGATCGGCTGAGGCGGGTCGGCCCGCCCTCAGTGCTCGAGGATGCGCGTGCGATACACCCCCAGGGTGATCAAGCCGTAGGCGCCGAGGGCCAGGCAGAGGGCACTCAGCCGCCAGTCGAACCCGAAGCGCGCGGCCCCCACGAGACCCGCGGCGAGCCAGGCGCCGCTCGCCAGAAACCCGAGCACGACGACCTCGCGTCGTGCCATGAGAATCCCGAAGACGTAGCCCCAGCTGAAGGCGCACACGCCCAGGAAGAGGATGCCGTGCGGAATCTTGACGGGGTCGATCAGGTTCAGCGCGCCGGCGAAGAAGCAGAACAACCCGACCACCGTGTAGCTCGCAAGGTGGAGCGACAGCGGCAGCGGGACGGTGCCCAGCCTGTTGAAGGTCATGGGAGGAAAGTAGGCTGCCGCGCCGTGAGGCGTCAGGGGTGTACGCGCCGGCCGCTCGAGCGGCATCCGGCTCTCGCGAGCGACGCTTAGATTGCCTCGCGTGCAGGCGACCCGCACCTACCTCGAGCTCCCGAGCCCGGCGGCCTTCCGCCCGGCGTTCGGCCCGTTTCCCGACATTCTCGTGGAGCGCATCGAGCGGCCGGCGCCGGAGCTCTATCGGGAGTGCTACCGAACGGTCGGCGCGGCCTACCACTGGCGCGACCGCTGGGACTGGACCGACGCCGAGATCCGCGCCCACCTCGCGCAGCCCGAAATCACGCTGCACGTCGCCCGCCAGCAAGACCGGCTCGCGGGATGGTATGAGTTGCGCCGGGTCCCCGCCGATCGGTCCGTCGAGATCGCCTACTTCGGGCTCGCCCCCGACGCCATCGGGCGTGGGCTCGGAAAGCACCTCCTGTCGTGCGCCGTCCGCGACGCCTGGGCACTCGGACCGATGCGCGTCTGGCTGCATACCTGCACGCTCGACCACCCGCACGCGCTTCCGAATTATGAGAAACGCGGGTTCCAGATCTACAAGCGCGAAGTCTACGAGGTGGTGGAGCACTAGCCACCTATCGGGACTGGTCGTCGCCGCTAGATTCCGGGCGTGCCTGTCGCCCTCTCCCGCACCCAGAAGCTCCTCCTCGTCGGTGTCCTGCTCGTGCCGGTGCTCGGGTTCGTGCTCTACACGTGGGCGAGTCTCACGTGGACGTACTCCACGGGCGAGCGGGCGGGTTACGTGCAGAAGTTCTCGAAGAAGGGGTGGATCTGTAAGACGTGGGAGGGAGAGTTGGCTCTCGTCTCGATTCCGGGAACGATGTCGGAGAAGTTCTATTTCACCGTACGGGACGACGTTGTCGCGGCGCGCGTGAACGACACGATGGGGAAGCGGGTGGCGCTCACCTACAAGCAGCACAAGGGGATTCCGACGAGCTGCTTCGGGGATACCGAGTACTTCGTCGTGGGTGCGAAGGCGGTCGAGTGACGACGGCGAACAGCTTCGGCGCCCGGGCGCAGCTCACGGTGGGGGGGACGACGTTCGAGATCTTCCGCTTGGACGCGCTCGAGCGCCGCGGCCTATCCGTCGCCCGCCTCCCGTACTCGCTCCGCATCCTGGTCGAGAACCTGCTGCGCCGCGAAGACGGTCGCACCGTGCGCGCCGAAGAGATCGAGACGCTGGCGCGCTGGAAGCCCACCAAGACCCCGGACGACGAGATCGCCTTCATGCCGGCGCGGGTGCTGATGCAGGATTTCACCGGCGTGCCCGCGGTGGTGGATCTCGCGGCGATGCGCGACGCGATCGGTCCGATGGGCGGGGACCCCACGCGCGTGAATCCCCTCCTTCCGGCCGAGCTCGTGATCGATCATTCGGTGATCGTCGACGAGTTCGGCACGCCCACCGCATTCCAGGTGAACGCGGAGCTCGAGTTTCAGCGCAACCGCGAGCGCTATGCGCTGCTGCGCTGGGCCCAGCAGGCGTTCCAGGGGTTCCGGGTGGTGCCGCCCGACACGGGCATCGTGCACCAGGTGAACCTCGAGTACCTCGCCCGCGTGGTCTTCACCAGCGAAGGCCGGGCGCCGCAGGCGTATCCCGACACGCTGGTGGGCACCGACTCGCACGCCACGATGATCAACGGACTCGGCGTCCTCGGGTGGGGCGTGGGCGGGATCGAGGCCGAGGCGGCGCTGCTTGGCCAGCCCGTCTCGATGCTCATCCCGCAGGTCGTGGGGTTCCGGCTGACGGGGAAGCTCGCCGAAGGCGCGACGGCCACGGACCTCGTACTCACGGTGACCGAGCTGCTGCGCAAGAAGGGCGTGGTCGGAAAGTTCGTCGAGTTCTACGGACCGGGCGTCGCCACCTTGCCCGTGGCGGACCGTGCCACCATCGGCAACATGGCACCCGAGTACGGGGCGACGGTCGGCATCTTTCCCGTCGACCAGGAAACGCTCCGCTACTTGGAGTTCACCGGTCGACCGAAGGCCCTGGTGCAGCTCGTCGAGGCGTACACGAAAGAGCAGGGGCTGTTTCACTCGGCCGGCGCGCCCGAGCCCCTCTATTCCGACACGCTGTCGCTCGATCTCTCGAGCGTCGAACCGAGCCTCGCCGGGCCCCGTCGGCCGCAGGACCGCGTGGCGCTCGGCGCCGTCCCGCAGGCGTTCCGCGACGCGTTGCCGACGCTCGTCAAGCCCACCTCGCCGATCGGCCCCCCGCCCGACGTGCGGAACCACTGGGAGACGGAAGGTGGGCAGCCGTTTGGGGCCCCGGGAAGCGGGGGCGCGGCCGTCGCCGCGCCGCCGCGCCGCACCGACGTGGACCTGAAGGTGGACGGCGTGGCGTGCAAGCTGCGGCATGGCTCGGTCGTGATCGCGGCGATCACGAGTTGCACCAACACGTCAAACCCCTCCGTGATGATCGCCGCGGGCCTAGTGGCCAAGAAGGCGGTCGCGCGCGGCCTCGCGACGCAGCCGTGGGTCAAAACCAGCCTGGCGCCGGGCTCCAAGGTGGTCACCGATTACTTGCGCCAGGCCGGGTTGCTGGCCCCGCTCGAGCGCCTTCGGTTTCACCTAGTGGGCTACGGCTGCACCACCTGCATCGGGAACTCCGGACCGCTGCCCGAGGCGGTATCCGCGGCGATCGCCGAGGGCGAGCTCGTCGTGTGCTCCGTCTTATCGGGAAACCGCAACTTCGAGGGCCGGATTCAGCAGGAGGTGCGCGCCAACTATCTCGCATCACCGCCCCTCGTCGTGGCCTACGCGCTCGCGGGGCGCATCGACCTCGACTTGCAGCGCGATCCCCTGGGGACGGGGGCGGACGGGCGTCCTGTCTACCTGCGCGACATCTGGCCCTCCGCGAACGAGGTCGACGAGCTCGTGCGCGCGTCCATCCAATCGGCCATGTTCCACAAGGAGTACGGCGAGGTCTTCGGCGGCGACGAGCGGTGGCGCGGCCTGCCGGTCCCGGCGGGCGACCGCTTCGTCTGGGAGCCGAACTCGACCTACATCCGGCGGGCGCCGTATTTCGACGGCATGCCGGCGACGCCGCGACCGGTGGCGGACATCCGTGGCGCGCGCGTGCTGTGCCTGCTCGGCGATAGCATAACCACCGACCACATCTCGCCCGCCGGCTCGATCCGCAAGACGAGTCCCGCCGGCAAGTATCTGGTGGACCAGGGCGTCGAGCCCAAGGACTTCAACTCCTACGGCGCCCGTCGGGGCAACCACGAAGTAATGGTCCGGGGCACCTTCGCGAACGTGCGCCTAAAGAATCTCCTCGCCCCCGGGACCGAAGGGCCGGTCACGCTGCATCTCCCGGACGGGGAGCAGCTGACGATCTACGACGCGTCGGTCAAGTATCAGGCCGAGGGCGTGCCGCTCCTCGTGCTGGCCGGGAAGGAGTACGGGGCGGGCTCGTCACGCGACTGGGCGGCGAAGGGGCCGCGCCTCCTCGGGGTGCGCGCCGTCATCGCACAAGGGTACGAGCGGATCCACCGGTCCAACTTGGTTGGCATGGGGATCCTGCCCTTGCAGTTCCGGTCCGGCGAGACGCCGGACACGCTCGGGCTAACGGGGCACGAACTGTTCGACGTGATCGGGGTCGCCAACGTGCTGCTCGAAGGCTTCCCCCATGGGAAAGAGCTCCCCGTGAAGGCCACGCGGCCTGACGGCTCGAGCGTCACCTTCCAGACCAGTGTGCGGATCGACACGCCGCAGGAGCTGCAATACTACCGCCACGGCGGGATCCTCGAGTACGTACTGCGGCAGTTGGTGCGAGGAGCGTCCTAGCTCCACCCCTCAGCTAGCAGCGTGCACCCGAGCCGCGAGCGCGAGTGGCTCCAAGGTCTCGACGGGGAGTGCGAGGAGCGCGTCGATGCGTCCCTCGATCCGTCGGAAGGCCTCGGCGAACGCCGTGCCTCTTGTGACCTGATCACCGTCGACGTGCGCCGGATCGGCGATGCTCCAATGCGCGAGCACTGGTCCGGCGGGGAACACGGGGCACGCGTCTTTGGCCCGATCGCACACCGTGATCACCAGGTCCCACCGCTGGTGCGTCACAGCATCGAGGCCACGGGGGGCGTGGCCCGACCACGGGATGGCGTGCGCCGCGAGCGTCTCGATGGCGAGGGGGTGCACGCGCGGCGCCGGCTGCGAGCCGGCGCTCTCGGCGTGGAAGCGCCCCTTCCCCTTCCAGTTGAGCAACGCCTCCGCGATCTGGCTCCGGGCCGAGTTGCCCGTGCACAGGAAGAGCACGCGGATGAGCCCGGTCACGCGGGTTTCCGGGCCCGCACGAACGCCCCCATGATCCGGCCCTGGACGTCGCGCGCCACGCGGTCGGCGTCGAGCCCCGCGCCGGCGAGCACCACGCGGGCGTCTTCGAAGGCGTAGACGCGCGTCGGCTCGATGCAGACGTCGGCAAACCCCGCCTCGGTCAGGAAACGGGTATACTCCCCTTCTTCGAGCGCGCCCGCGACGCACCCGACCCACAGTTCCATGCTCTGGCGTACGGCGGCGGGCATCTCGCCCCGGATGACGACGTCGGAGACGGCGAGGCGACCGTTCGGTCTGAGCACGCGGAACGCCTCAGCAAACACGCGCCGCTTGTCGGCCGAGAGGTTGATGACGCAGTTCGAAATGATCACGTCCACCGAGGCGGCGGGGAGCGGGATGTGTTCCATCTCGCCCTTGAGAAACTCCGCGTTCGTGACGCCCGCCTCACGCTGGTGTTGCTGAGCGAGCGAGAGCATCTCGTCCGTCATGTCGAGGCCGTACGCCTTCCCCGTCGGTCCCACGCGTCGTGCCGACAGGAGCACGTCGATCCCGCCGCCGGATCCCAGGTCGAGGACGACCTCACCGGCCGCGAGCGCGGCCAGCGCCGTGGGGTTGCCGCAGCCGAGCGACGCCCGGATCGCCCCTTCCGGCACGCCGACGGTCTCTGTCGCGTCGTAGAGATTCGCGCTTACGGGATCGCAGCCGCAGGTCGCGGGCTCCTGCCCCCCGAGCACGCGCTTTGCCGCATCACCGTACTTCTCCCGCACCGCTTTCCGCACGTCGTCCACACGCCACCTCGATCCTCGTTGAGGGCCAGTTCGTAGACCGCACCGCTCACTGACAGCACGCGGCCCCACACTGGCCGAGATGGTTGCCTGGCCGCAGCGACGCCGCGACCCCAGCAATCTCGTCCAAGGCGGTGCGGTTCAAGGCGTAGTAGACCCAGCGGCCGTCCCGCCGGTCGGTCACGAGCCCCGCATCCTTAAGCGCCCGCAGGTGAAAGGAAAGCCGCGACTGGGCCGCGCCGAGGGCCTCCTGCAGCTCGCACACGCAGCGCTCTCCGTGCGACAGGAGGCGCGCGATTTCGAGCCGCGTCGGGTCCGAGAGCGCGTGAAACGAGCGCGCCGCTCGAGCGAGCCCAGTGGAGGTCAGCGCCAGCATACGCCGGATTATATCAATAATCTTTGATGCGTCAACGGGGCGCCGGGCCGGATGGGTCACGCCGGCTTGGCGGCTCGCGGCCCATCGCGGGGAGCCAAGCGGCCATCGCGTTTCGTGTCGGCCGTACGGCGATGGCGCAGCCCCCGCGGCAGGACAGGGCGGCATCGGAGGCGGCGCCGCTCCGACAAGTGACGGGAGGTGGTGCTGTGTCAGCAGGGCGTTGAGCGCGAGCAGTCCAGTGTCCTGGACCCTGGCCCATGCCGCCGCGGCGGTCCGCAAGTCGCTGCAAGCCGCGGCGTAGCCGCGCAGCATCGCCTCGGTTGGCGCCCAGTCGCCGGTTTCGAGCCCGTTGATCTGGCGCACGAGATCCGCGTTGATGCTCACGAACGTCGGCGGCCGCGGCGGCCCGCCGCGCCCAAACCCGCCGCTGCTGTCCGGGTTCCCCGCCAGTGCCGCGAGGGTTGAATCGAACGTCTTCGCCGCGGTGGCCACGTCCGCGAGCGTGGCCCCCGTGTCCGCCGCCACCGCCAGGCGCACCCCGGCCACCTGGTGATACGAGTCCCACGACGCCTCGAGACCACGGTAGATCTCCATCTGGAGGGCGTGCTGGGCCCGGAGGTCCGCGAGCGTCGCCGGCGAGCGCGGATCGTTACGGACCTTCACAGGTTGCGTGTAGCGCTGGCCGTCGACGGTGAGGCGAACCACGTACGTGCCCGGCGGCGCGAGCGGCCCCTGCGGCGACGGCGGCGTGAGGCCGGGGTTGGCGTTGATCTCGAAGGTATGGGTGAACGCCGGGGGGGCGTCATAGCGCAGGTCCCAGTTCACCCGGTTCGTACCGACGTCCGTCGGTAGCCGTTCGGGCGTCGCCAGCCAGAAGTTGGGCTCGGGCGGCCGTGCCGCCTCCGCGACTGGCGCGGTCGGCCGGCTCGACAGGTGGCGCACCACCGCGCCGCTCGAGTCCAGGACCTCAAGCGTGACGTCTCCGGCCGGCCGTGCGGCGAGGTAGTAGTAGATGAGCGCGCCGTCCGGGGGATTGAGGGCGTGCGGCACTTCCGGCGGAAACGGCGTGTCGAAGCCGACGTTCCGGCGCACTCGCACGGCGTCACCGGGGACGAACAGATGTGCCGGTTCACCCGCCGTCGCCGCCGTCACCTGGCGAAGGGGAGAAAAGTCATCCAAGACGAAAATGCCGCGCCCGTATGTTCCCACGACCAGGTCGTTGCCCTTGATGACCATGTCGCGATACGACGTGGTGGGCAGGTTCAGCCTCAGCGACTGCCAGCTGTCGCCGTCGTCGAAAGAGACGTACACCGCGCTCTCGGTCCCGGCAAACAGCAGCCCGGGCTTTTCGGGGTCGCTGCGAAGCACTCGCGCGAAGCTGCCGCTCGGCTGGCCGGTGGGCAGGCCGTTCACGATCAGCGTCCACGTCGTGCCGTAGTCGCGCGTGCGGTAGAGGTAGGGGTGATAGTCACCGGTGCGATGCAGGTCCACCGCCACGTACGCCTCGCTCGGATTGAAATGCGAGGCCTCGATGCTCGAGATGATGGCGCGGGTCGAGTCGGGGAGGTTGGGCACGCTCACCCAGTCCCAGCTCTTGCCCTCGTCGCGCGTCAGCTCGATCAGGCCATTGTTCGTCCCCACCCAGATCTCGCCGCGGGCCACCGTGGAAGCCGAGAGGGCTTCGATCGCGCCCGCGACCGGCTGGCCGGGCTGGCCGCGCAGCGAGTCGGGCGGCGGCGTAACGCCCTTTGCGTAGCCCAGGTCGGGGCTCCGTTTGGTCCAATGCGCGCCGCCATCGGTGGTAGCCATCAGGTATTGGACGCCGGCGAAGAGCTCGCGCGGGTTCCACGGCGCGAACGCCAGGGGCTGCGACAACGACACGCGGGCCTTGAGGGCGGGATCAAGCGCGGGGCTCACGTCAATCCACTGCTCGCTCGGGTAGCTGATCCGCACGATGCCAGAGCCACTCGCGTACACGATGTCCGGATGAAGTGGATCGGGCAGCTCCGTTCCCCACTCCCATCCGGGGACGGGGCTCCAGTCGAGCGGCGTGACGGCGCCCAGGAGACCGCGGACGCGAACGCGGACGGCGCCCGCATCCTGCTGCGACGCGTACACCCAATAGGGATAGGAATTATCGACGGCGATGTGGTACACCTGCTCGGTGGGTTGATTGTACCAGGAACTCCACGTCAGGCCGCCGTCCAAGGTGACCACGGCGCCCTGGTCTACGCCGAGCAGGATCCGCTGGCCGTTCGTGGGATCGATCCACATCTGCTGCGGATCGTCGCCGCCCGGCGCACCCTTGAACCCGGTGAAGGTGTTGCCTCCGTCGGTGGACTTGTAGCTCGACGTATTGATGGTGTAGACGATGTCGGCGTTTTGCGGGTCCACGTAGACGCCGCAGTTGTAGCCGCCTTGGCCATTCGCGATGCGGCGGTCGCCGGCATCCATCCGACGCCAGCTCGTCCCGCCATCGTCCGAGCGGTACAGCCCGAAGTTGCCGATCAGGAACATGCGCTGAGCGTTGGTATGCATCGCCACGGCCACGGAGGTGCGCCCAAACAACCGCGGGAGCCCGCCTCCCGTGAGCTCGCGCCAGGTCAGGCCTTCATCGGTAGACTTGTAGAGCGCCGTGTTCGAGGGCCCGGTCGCGCCCCGACCTCCGCCTCCGCCCCGGTTGAGGGACGGCGTGGGCGGCGCGTAGTGGGCCACGGTGGTGGCAAGCATGATCTCAGGACGATCCGGGGCCCACGCGACCTTCTGGGCACCCGTCGAATCGTTCACGTAGAGCGTCTTGGTCCACGTCTTGCCGCCGTCGGTGCTCCGGAACACGCCGCGCACGTCGCTCTTCTTGTGCACGTCGCCCTGGGCTGCGAGCAGCACGAGGTTCGGATCGTGCGGATCGACGAGGATCGACGGGATCTGCTTCGTGTCGTCCAGGCCGAGGTGTTGCCAGGTGCGGCCCGCGTCGGTGGACTTGTACACGCCGTCGCCCTCGTTGATGGAGCCGCCCGTGATCATGTCCCCCGTGCCGACATAGACGACGTTGGGGTCGGAGGGCGCGGCCTCGATCGAGCCCACCGACGAGACCGCGGTGACCGAGTCGAACACCGGGAACCAGGTCTCACCGGCGCTCGTGGTTTTCCAGACGCCCGCTGCAGGCAGGCCGATGTAGAACACGCCGGGCTGGCCGATGGCCCCCGTGACCGCAGCCACGCGGCCGCCGCGGAACGGGCCGAGGTTGCGCCAGTGAAGGCCGGCGAGGAGCTGGGGAGGGACCGGTCCGGGGCGACGCGGGAAGCTGGTCGCGGCGAGGACGAAGAACAGCGACGGCAGGCGCCAGGTACCGAACAAGCGAGCAAGCATGACGGGGCCTCGCGTGATCGAGGAACGAGTGAGCGGCTATGATACGAGCGGATCGAGCGGAAGGCTACGTGGTATCGCGCGGGCGACTGCCCCAGGGGAGGAGGCCGGGGCGCGACTGCGCTCGGCTTGATCCCGGGCACGCCGTTCATTGACGTGTCGTACCCAGCCCTCGGGCCCCCATCTCCGTTCCCTCCATTCGAGCCGAATGAGCGCCCGCCGGGCGCACGCGCAGGTAGAGGACGAACCCGCTCGGAGCGCGCTCGCCATAAGCGTTTGCCAGTCCGGCTGGGACCACGCTCAGCGAGCCGAGCACCCCGAGCCCCGCGCTCAGCCCCCCGCCGTGAGCGACGGTTCGTACGGCCCCGAGCGTCAGCGTCCCCACGTCGTAGGGCGTTTCCGGAGGGGGGCCCGCAATGGCGAGATCCTCGGCGCGCTTGCGCACGTATTCGGCGCGGGCGAAGAGGGCGTGCATCCCGTCGAGATCGAGATCCGACTCGAGGACCACGCTATTCGCGATCCTTCCGGCGCCGATCGACGCATTCGCACCCCAGATGAGCGCGTTCGCCCACCGTCCGGCGCGGCCCACGGTCTGCGTCCATAGCGCCGACGCCCCGAAGCGGTGCAGCGCTTCGTCGGGATGCAGGAGCTCCGGGCTCTGGAGATAGGCGTACCACGCGGACCAACTCCACCGCGGTCCGGGGTTGACGCTCAAGCGCGCCGCGTAGGAATCGAGACGGCGCCCCCCGTAATCGAAATCCGTCCGGTCCTCGTCGGGCTCCCGCCCGTTAAAGATCGATCCCTCGAGCTTCACCGTCCGGGTGTAGAGGCCGGCCGTGAGGACCCCAAACGTTACGTGCGTCCCGTCCTGCCAGTGATGCGAGAGGGGGGCCAGGGGACTGTCCGCGGCGGACGGGCGGTGGGGAAACGCCACGGGCCCCACGGCCGGCTCGCCCACCGGCGCGAGATAGAGCGACAGCGCCACGTTCCGCGTAAGCGGTCGGTCGTAGAGGGCGGCGAGCTCCATGAACAGGTCGTGGGGGTGCTGGCGGTCATGAAGTGGGAGGCCGCCGAAAGCCTCGCCCGATTGCAGCAGCAGGGGGTAGCCGCGACCGCCGACCGTCCACGGCTCGGCGCTGAGCATCGCTCGGAACTCGAGTGCGGCCGAGCCGATGGAGTGCCCCGCTGACGCCATCGCCCAGTTTACGAAGCCGACCTGGGCAGCGCCGCGAGGCCCTCCCTGCCAGTCGTACTGCAGGAACCCCGCTCCGTGCAGCATCACGGTCCACGTCCCGAGCATCACGTGAGTGTCGTGCATCGGCGTATCATCAGGTAGCCACGATGTGCCCGACCCGATCCGCGTTTCGGGAACGCCGAGTGGCCGCTCCTGCATTGTCATCGCGTGTTGCATATCCATCTGGGCGTCGAGCAACGAAGCGCGGGCGACGACCGCCAGCGCCACGACTGCCCGTGGGCCAAACGTGCCCTGCATGAGTCCACCTCCCCGGTGGCCAACGTGGACGGAGCGCCGCTCGCGCGGCGCAGACGCACTCCACCTGCGGTGGCCGACTTAGGCTTGGGGAGGTGGGGACGGCGGTGGTGCGACGTAGGAGAGGAGCGCATCGATGACCGCGCCAGGGCGTGGGCCCGAGACTTCGGGCGGCGCGACAGGACACGGTAGCGCCAGCGGGGCGGCCGAACCGGAGGTCGCGCAGCCGCTAGCCGCCGCGCAGCTCACGCCCGGGGCGGTTTCATGGCACGACGCCGGAGTCCCCACGGCGACCAGGGCCCCAGGTCCCCGTGCGTGCCAGTGGCTCGCGCTCAGGGGATGCTCTGCGCCCATGGCGCAGGGAGGCGCCGGTTGACCGACGACGCCCAAACATGTGGGAAGGCCCAGTCCGCTCGCGAGGACCGTGATGTTCACCACGAGAGCCGCGCTACGGATGAGGCGACGCACAACCGCGGTTCGGTGCATGGTGCTGCGAACTAGAGTGGCCTCCCGCTCGCGGGAGGCGCAAGCCCCACGCCCCCCGCCATGCTGACCGTCTGCGCGCTGGGAGTAAACGCGATCGAGGTGAGGTTGTCCTCGCCCGGCACGCGCCACTCAGCCTTCTGTCTTCAGTGCGACTCGCTCGGCTTCATCATGTGGCGGTGCTGCTGCATCGATGCATGCGCCGAGTCTGCCCACGCGTTGACCTTGGCGCGCTGCGCATCATCGAGCACGGCCCTCGCGCGAAGCGCGGTGAGCAGCGCGACCCAGTGCGCTTTTCCCATCGCGTCGAAGGCCGCCTGGAAGTGGGGCTTGAGCGCCGCAGTGTCGAGTGTGGTGGCCTCGGCTGCCTGTCGCAACGCTTCGAGGTGGGCCTTTGCCTCGCTCCGCGCGGCCTCGCGGGCGGCGCGGGGCGCGTCCCGGAGCGCAGTCAGGCGTGTGACCTGGTCAGCGCTGAGCGCTAACGCGGCACGGTGCTCGAGGAGATGCGACGGCGCGTACGCCATGACCCGCATGACGGGCGCCATCATCTCCTGCATCGCCATCGGATCGCCCATCATCTGGGGCATGGGCGTGGCCTGTTGAGCGCCGAGCGGCGCGGCGGCGAGCGCCGCGGCTGCAACACATAGCCTCCACGACATACGTCCTCCTCGTCGAAGGTGTGGGAATACTAGCGTCTCGTCGGTGTCCTGTCAGACACCCCGGCTCCCCGCGGGGGGGCGCCCCCTCATGGGTCTTCCGATGACAACGCCGTCCCCCGGAATCGCTCCCGTTGGCGTCGGCGCATCTCGAGGAAGCGCGTTCGTTGCGCCGGTGTGAGTTGCGCCCCGATCTCGCTATCTACCGCCGAACGGAGCGAGTCGAACTCGGGCCGCAGGCGCCGCCACAGCGCCTGCGCCTGAGGACGGTGTCGCTCGAGGATTGCCTGGAGCGAGTCCTGCTGGGCGTTGCTGAGGGCGAGCCGGCGGGCCAGTACCCACCGGAGCCCCGCCGGCCGATCGTCGGCGCGCGCCCACGGCGGCCAGCCGGATCCTACGTCGGGCGCGTCGCCAGTGGAGGCGCCCCTCAACGGGGTGTTGATCCCCCAAGCGACGAGCCCCCCGGCGACGAATGCCGCGAACAGCGTCGCGACAGCCCCGCCGGTGGTTTGCTTGACCATGTGCCGCTCCATTTCGTTGATTCAGGCGCCCTGTTGTGATTACGGGCGCCTCGGCGGCAACGCTGAGGGGGGGGAAACGTTCGTTGGCCAACCTGAACTCCTGGGGCGGGGCCGAGTATACTGAGGGGCGAAGCGAGCACCTCGTTGGCCCCGCGTCGCAGCCGAAGGAGGAGTCCTTCATGCCCAAGTTCGCGTTCCTCGCCGCCCCGGCCGCCGTGGCCGTCGCGTGCGGCGTGGCCCCCACCCCCGGCGGCATCCGGCCGGGGCCCGACCCAGTTACGACGCGCTACATCAACCCCGGAACGCTCGCCGCCCTCTCCGGGTTCACGCACGCCGTCCGGATCGGCTCGACGCTGTACGTGTCGGGGGAGGTCGCGCTCGATAGCACGGGGCACCTCGTCGGCCCGGGCGATCTCCGC
>DATLKW010000265.1:0-5138 GCA_035538175.1 Gemmatimonadales bacterium
ACCGGCGCCTGCTCCGCGCCGCTCGCGTTCGCGGCGGGGGCCCGCGCGACGCTCGTCGGGCATTCGGAACGGCGCCACGTGTTCGGCGAGACCGACGAGGACACGCGTCGCAAGGTGAGCGCCGCTCTCGCCGCGGGGCTCGTGCCGATGCTGTGCGTGGGGGAGACGCTGGCGGAGCGGGAGGCGGGGCACACGCTGGCCGTGGTGGTGCGTCAACTCGCCGCGGCGCTGGGGGCGTTGGACGGTGCCACCCTCGCCCGGGTCGTCGTGGCGTACGAGCCCGTCTGGGCGATCGGCACGGGCCGCAACGCCACGCCAGCCGACGCGGCGGCGGTGCACCGGGAGATTCGATCCTGGCTGAACGCCCGCGGCGGGGCGGCGCCCCGGGTGTTGTACGGCGGGAGCGTGAACTTGAAGAATGTCGCCGAGCTGCTCGCCGAGCGCGAGCTCGACGGGGTCCTCGTCGGGGGGGCGTCGCTTGACCCCGAGGGGTGGGCGCAACTTGTGCAGACGAATGCGGCGTAGGTATTTTGCGCCGCAATGTACAACCTGCTGCTCGTCGTCTTGGCGCTTGATGCGCTGATCCTCGGGACCGCGATCCTGTTGCAGGCGGGCCAGGGCGGGGGATTGGCCTCGCTCGGGGGTGGAGCCGGGACCGAGCAGTTTATGGGCGGCCGGCAGGCGACGACGTTGCTGACGAAGATCACCTGGTGGTGCGCCGGGATCTTCCTCTTTGTCTCGCTCACGCTTGCCATCATGTCGTCGCGGAGTGGGGCGCCGCGCTCGGTGCTCGAGGGGAACGTGCCCGCGCCCGCCCCCGTCCAGCCGACGCCGTTGCCGCTCCCCTCGGCGCCCCAGCAGCCTGCCACGCCACCTCCCTCGAACCGGACGCCGCCGCCCCATCGCTAACCGTCACCCTGCGTACGTGCTGCTCGAGGACGGCGCCTGGTTCCCCGGGACCGCGCCCGGGCCGTTCGAATGCACGTGCGCCGAGGTGGTGTTCACGACCAACCTCTCAGGCTACCAGGAGGTCTTCACCGACCCCTCCTATCTCGGCCAGATCGTGGTGATGACGGCGCCGATGATCGGCAACTACGGGATCAATCCCGAGGATGTCGAATCGGATCGTCCGCACGTGGCTGGGGTCGTGGTGCGCGAGCTCTCCGTGAAGCCGTCGAACTGGCGGGCGACCGGGACGCTCGCCGACTGGCTGGCCACGGCGCACGTGCCGCTCGTTGCCGACGTCGATACGCGCCAACTCACGCGGCACATCCGCTCGAAGGGCGCGATGCGGGGTGCCGTGGCGATGGGGGAGCGACCGACGGACGAGGTGCGTCGGGCGCTCGCGGCGAGCCCGTCGATGGATGGGCTCGATCTCGCGACCCGCGCGACGATCGGGGCGGAGTACACCGAGGGTCCGGTGGACGCGCGCCACCACATCGTGGCGTACGACTATGGGATGAAGCGGAACATCCTGCGCCTGTTCTTGAAGAACGGCTGTCGAGTGACGGTGGTCCCGGCCGGGACTCCAGGGGGCCGGATCCGCGAGCTCGCACCCGATGGCGTGTTCCTCTCGAACGGCCCGGGCGATCCCGCGGCCGTGACCTATGCGATCAAGACGCTCGCCGAGCTGGCCGACGGCTCGCTGCCGATCTTCGGGATCTGCCTCGGCCACCAGTTGCTCGGCCTCGCGCTCGGCGGCGACACGGTGAAGCTCCCGTACGGTCATCGGGGGGGGAACCATCCCGTGCGCGATCTTGCGACGGGACAGGTACTTATCACGTCGCAGAACCATGGCTTCGCGGTGCGGGGCGATCCGGCGGGCGTTCCCGGTGCGGCGGCACTTCACGTCACGCACCTTAACCTCAATGACGGCACAGTCGAAGGAGTGAAGCACCGCGAGTACCCCATTTTTGCAGTCCAGTATCATCCCGAGGCCTCGCCCGGTCCCCACGACGCCCAAGGACACTTCGAACAGTTCCTCCAAGCTCTTGACACACAATAGGTAAGCCCGTAAGTTGGCCCCTCGTCTTGAGTGCCCTTGGGCCCTTCGAGGGGGACGGGATGACGAAGGCTGACCTCGTCGAAAAGGTCACCGCACAAATCGCGCGCACCGCCGGTCCCCTGATTTCCAAGAAGGACTGTGCCCGCGTGGTCGATTCGTTTTTGGACGCTGTCAAGGCGGCACTCGCCGAGCAGCATAACATTGAGATTCGCGGGTTTGGCACGTTCAAGATTCGGCAGCGCAAGACCCGCATGGCGCGCAATCCCCGCACCGGCGATCCTGTCGAGGTGGCCGCCCGTCCCGTTCCTGTCTTCAAGCCCAGCAAGGAGTTGCGTGCGATGGTGGCGGACGCCAGCGAGCGCGTGACGCCCTGAAGCGGTCGCCCGAGCGCGGTTCCCCGGCCCGGACTAAACGTCTGGGCCGCTTTATTTTGCGCTAAGAAGGATATTCGAGTTCGCCCACCACCACGTTCGCGGAGTCACCGGTGCCTCGTCCTTCCACGCCGACGTTTGTGCCACGTGTCGTCCTCGGTCCCCTCGCTCCCCTCGCTCCCCTCGCTTTCCTCGCGCACCTCGCACCGCTCGCGCCCGTTGCGGCCCAGCGCCCGGCGCCCGTGCAGTATGAGGTCTCGGTCGCGGCGCCCGAGACGCATCTGTTCCACGTGCGCGCGACCTTCCCCGCGCGCCTGAAGGACACGTTGTACGTCTCGCTCCCGGCCTGGAGCCCTGGGAACTACGAAATCCAGAACTATGCGCGCTATGTGCGGCATTTCGGTGCGAAGGCGGCGTCGGGGCAGCCGCTCGGGTGGGACCGCTGGCGCAAGGACACCTGGCGCGTGGCCGCGCCGCGGACGGAGCGCGTGAGCGTGGAGTTCGAGTACTTCGCGGATACGGTCGATCTGTCACTCGCGCGGCTGCTCGGCAGCTTTGGGCAGGTCCTCGGGACCAACCTGTTCCTCTACGAGGACGGTCATCTCGACCGGCCCGCCGAGGTGCGCTTCGCGTTGCCCGCGGGGTGGAGCGTGACGACGGCCCTCCCGGGGACAGGGACGGGGCCGTACACGGCGGCCAACTACCACGAGCTCGCCGACGCGCAGACGTTCGTGGGCCAGTACAGCCTCGATTCGCTCGAGGTGGACGGCAAGTCGCTGCGGATCGCCGTATGGCCGGCCGACGCGTACTCGGCGGGCGTGCGCCGCAACCTGCGCACCGATCTCGAGCGGATCGCGAAGACGGAGAACGCGCTGTTCGGGGGCCCGCCCTATGAGCGCTACACCGTCTTCTTCAACGTCATCCGCGAGCCGATCAACTTCGGCGGGGGGCTCGAGCACGCGGCGTCGCAGTTCGACATCATGCCGCAGGGCGGGTTCGCGAACGAGGCGGGTGAGTTGGGCGATTTCATGGTGCCGCTCATGTCGCACGAGTACTTCCACCTCTTCAACGTGAAGCGGATCCGGCCGGTGGAGATGTGGCCCTACGAATACCACGCCGAGCAATACACGCCGCTGCTGTGGTGGTCGGAGGGCGTGACGGACTACTACGCGGACCTGACGAACCTGCGGTCCCATCTCTGGACGACGGAGCAGTTTCTCGGCAACGCCGCCCAGAACATGCAGCAGGTCGAGGCGGCGCCCGAGCCGTGGAGTGAGGAGGACGGGAGTGTGGCGACCTGGATCAACGAGATCTTCGTGAACAGCTCGCAGCTCTACTATCCCAAGGGCTCGCTCACGGGGCTCTTGCTCGACACCTCGATTCGGGACGCGACCGACAACCGCCACGGCCTGGACGACGTGATGCGGGCCCTGTACACGCGCTTCTACCAGCGGGACCGGGGGTTTGCGGAGGCGGATCTGCTCGGGCTGTTCCGCGAATTCGGCATGCCGGACGTGGCGGGCTTCGCGCGGCGCTACATCCACGGGCGCGAGCCGCTGCCCTACGAGGCGGTGCTCGCGAAGGCCGGGATCGCTGTCGCTCGCCAGACGATGTCGAGTCCCTTCCTCGGCTTGAATGCCCAGCCCGACCAGGGCGGGAAGGTGGTGGTGCAGGGGGTGGTCCCGGGGAGCGCGGCGGACGCGGCCGGGCTCGAGCCGGGAGATGTGCTCGTGAAGGTGGGCGAGCTCGAGGTCCATCCCGAGGTCGACTGGGGTGCGCGGTTTCGCGAGCGTTACCGCGGCCAGGCCGGGGCGCCGCTCCCGATCGCCGTCACGCGTGCGGGGCGGGCGCTGACCCTCAGCACCCAGGTGCGGGAGCGGACCGCCGTGTCGTTCAGCGTCACGCCCGTCGCGGCGCCGACGGAGAAGCAGGCGAAGGTGTGGCGCGCGCTCGCGACGGGTTCCACTGGCTACTGACGAGGGCTATCTTGCCGGGCATGCGGGCCAGGCAGACGGCGAGGGTGCGGGTGCGCTTGTTCGCGCGGTATGCGGAGCTCGTGGGGCGCGCGGAGGCCGAGGTGTCGGTGCCCGTGCCCGCGACGGTGGGGGATGTCGTGCGGCGGCTGCGCGATGCCGTGCCGGCGGCCGCGGCGCTGCCGGAGCGGCCGCTCGCCGCCGTCAACCTGCGGCACGTGAAGCTCGACGCGCCGGTCGCGGATGGAGACGAAGTGGCGCTGTTGCCGCCGATCGCCGGGGGGGCCGCGTGACCTACCTCACGCGGGACGTCTTGTCGGTGGATCGCCTGCTCGGGCAGGTGGCGGCGCCCGGGTGCGGCGGGACCTGCGTCTTCCTCGGCACCGTGCGCAGCGGGCCCGCCGAGGGCGGCGTGACAGCGATCGAGTATTCGGCGTACGAGGAGATGGTCGAGGCCGAGTTTGGCCGGCTGGTGGCGGAGGCGCGGGCGCGCTGGCCCGACGCGCGCCTCGCGGTCGCGCATCGGCTCGGGATCATCCCGACCGGGGAGGCGAGCATCGCGATCGCGGCGGCGGCGCCCCATCGCGCCGAGGCGTTCGAGGCGTGCCGGTTCGTGATCGAAGAGGTCAAGCGCCGCATTCCGGTGTGGAAGAAGGAGCTGCGCATGGACGGGACGGAACTGTGGGTGGATCCCGCCGGTCGGCCCACGTCGCGACCGGCGGACCTGGCCCCGCATGGCTGAGCTTGTGCGCGACGGCCTCGGTCGCCCCCTCGCGAGCCTGCGGCTGT
>DATLKW010000266.1:0-10556 GCA_035538175.1 Gemmatimonadales bacterium
CGACGAGCCGAGCCATCACGCTGTCAAGGTGCCCGGGGTCCCATTTCTCGCGGAAGGCCTCGTTCGGCTGGATGAGGCCCACGGCGCCGAGGTCCTGCTCGGGCAGGGTGTGGGTGCGCCACGCCCCGTAGCCCCACGCCGCCGCGATCGTCAACGCGACCAGGCCGGCCGGCCGCCACCGACGCCACCCGAGCGGGGGGTGCACGGCGGATCCGAGGACCGCTCCGACGAGGAGGACGTTGCACCAGGCGAGCCACAGCGTGATGCCGCGGGCGCCCACCAGGTCGGCCCACTGGACGAGCACGGGGGCGTCCGTGAGCGAAGTGCCGAGGCCGAGCCACGGAAACCGGATGTCGCCTTGATGGCCTACGGCCCATTCCACCGCCGTCCACCCGAGCGGGAACACGAGGGCGAGCGGGACGGCCGGCAGCCGCAGCCGCACCTGGACGACGAACCAGAAGAGCACCGCGTGCCACAGGCCAAAGATCACGATGGTGGCGAAGTACCCAAGGGCGGAGAGGGGTGTGAAGTGCCAGAGGGCCACGACCAACCAATAGAGGACGGCGCCTTGGCTCGCGAGCCCGTAGGCGAAGCCCCAGCGGAGCGCCCCGCGGGTATCGCGCTCCGCCTCGAACCGGCCGAGGAGCACGAGCGCCGGGGCGAGGGCGACGAAGCTGACGAGGGGAAGGCGGAACGGCGGGTAGCTTGCGGCCAGGAGGGCGGCGCCGAGGGCGACCAGCGCGGCCGACTGGCGGGTCGACCCGTTCACAGCAGCACGTCGCGCCCCTCGTCGGCGGAGCGGTAGACGGCGTCGAGCACGCGGTGTAGCGCGAGCTGGTCGCGTGGCGGCGGGGCATTCACGTCGCCCTTGATCACGGCCAGGAAATACGTCCACTCCGCCCGATAGGATTGGGCGAACGGCGTCTCTCGACCGCTCGCCCCTCGCGGCGTCACGTCGCTCACCGTCCCGTGGACCTCCCGGAAGATCCGCAGCGGGTGGACGCTGGCCGAACCCTTGGTCCCCACGAGATCGAACCAGAAACGCTCAGCCTCGCCCATGTGGCGCCAGCTCACGTCGATCGAGATCGACACGCCGTTTTCGCACACGACGAGCGCGGTCCCCACGTCTTCGACGCCTTCTTTCGCGGCACCCATCGTGTGGGCCGCGACACGCTTGGCGGTGGGCCAGCCCGCGAGCCACAGCCCGAGGTCGAGGAGCTGGAGCCCCAAATCGAGGAAGGCCCCGCCCCCGGCCTCCTGGCGGCGCAGCCGCCACCCGATCATCTGTCGACTGGGCTGGAAGGTGTACCACCCGCTGCGGATCGCCTGCAGCACGCCGATGTCACCCCCTGCGAGGAACCCCCGCACGGCCTGCACGTCCGAGCGGAACCGGTGGTTCATGCCGACCATCACGCGCTTTCCATACTTCTCGCTCGCTTGCAGCACGCGTTCCACGCCCCCAACCGTGAGCGCGAGCGGGCGCTCGCACAGCACGTGGGCGCCGGCGGCGAGCGCCGCGACCGTGTGGATCTCGTGGAGGTGGTTGGGCGTGCAGATGACGATCGCGTGGGGGCGGGCGTATTTCAGGACCTCTTCGATGTCGTCGAAGGTCTCCTTCACGTCGAACCGCGCCGCCAGGGCCTGCGCCTTGCTGAGATCGTTGTCGCAGATCGCCGCGACCTCGACGCCCGCGAGGCGCCGCAGCACCGGGAGGTGGGCGACCTGGGCGATGGCGCCCGCCCCGATCACCGCCACGCGTAGCGGCTCGGTCACCGCCCCGCCCACCGATACATCGCCCCGGTCCGCAGGGAGACGGTCGAGAGCCCGCTCGAGAGGACGCCGCGGGCGTCGAGGGTGACGCGCCAGTGTTTCGCACCGAACTCGGCGCCGATCGTCCCATTGAGCCCCGCGGTGATCTCGTTCAGGGCGTCCTGGACGAAGGTCCCGTCGATGGCGGCGCCGCTGCCGTGGCGGAGGTGCGCCCCGAGCCCCACGCCCATGTAGGCGGTGACCCCACGTCCCTGGGGCATGACGTATTGCAGGTCCAGGTCGCCCGTGAGGTCGCTCCACGTGATGCGGCCGAGGCTGATCGTGTCGTCCCGCGTCGGGTCGCGCACGACGCTGCGGATGCGTTGCTCGAAGCGCGTTTCGGCAGCCGAGCTGAATTCGGCCTTGAAGTACGAGACGCCGAGCACGACGCGCACGCGCGGAGCGATGAGTCCGTAGTCGAGCCGTGCACCGCCGGTGAAGGTGCCCCGGATGTTGGTGCCCCCGAGCGGCCCGAAGTCGACCTGGAGCGCGCTCGGTTTCAGGTTGTCATAGGAGAACTGTGAGAACACCCCTTGGGCGGCGAGGGGAGGGAGTGGCGTGGCGACGAGGAGGGAGACGAGGAACGCGCGCCGCCCGGCGCACTGCGGACGGGCGGCGCTAGTAGAGGCGTTCAAGGGTGGTCCCCGGGAAATAGGTGGTGAGAATGGTTCGGTAGTCCTGCCCGGCGCGGGCGCGGCCCACCGCCCCCCACTGGCAGAGGCCGACGCCGTGGCCCCATCCCGCACCCGCCGCCACCACCCGGGTGACTTGGCCACTGTCCTTCGTGACCGAAAGCTGGAACGCCGCGCTTCCGAGCAGCTGATCGGGTCGGGGCCGGAGCACCGCCCGGACGTCGGCCTCGGGGACCCGGACCTCGCCGTGCTCGAACACGATCCGGAGCTCGCCGACGCGTCCCGACCGCGACGGGCGCGTCACTTCGAGGTCCGCGACGCGCTCGAGCTCGCGTCCGCCCGTGTGCATGAGCGCGGGCAGTGTCCGCGACAATATAGCGCGCAGGGTGGTGCCGTCCCATTCCTCGTGCCAGCGGTAATGCGGCGAGATCGCGCAGTAGTCGCGCCCACCGGGGCCGGCGTCGGAGACCGGTCGCAGGTAGGGGCGCGGCTGCGCTGCGGCGAACGCTTCTTCGACGCCCGCCGTGCGGAATCCGCAGGTCGAGTGGAAGTAGGCGTCGATCAGGTCGCCGTGGTAGCGGAGCACCTCGCCGTGCGTGGCGCCCAGGGCGTCCCACGCCTCTCGGGTCTCGCCGCCCACGCCGGTATACACCTGGTCGCGCGTGTCCGCCCACGCGTCGAACCCCTGTCCTTCCCAGCGGCCCCGGTTCTTCAGGGCGTAGGTGCGCGATACGACGGCCTGGGCGAGGAGGGCGGCGCGCTCCTCGGCCCGCCGCGCGCCGAGCTCCCCGGTGATGACGCCTGCCAGGTAGCTCTCGAGGGGCAGGCGATTGAGGAGCGTGAGGCCCGCCGGATCGCGCAGCACGTGCACGCGGCCGCGGTAGCGGTGGCCGTTCGCCACGAGGAACCGGTCGCTGCTGAGGCTCACGGCGGAGAGACCGCGGTGACCCGCGAGCGCGGTGCCGTCGGGCCGCAGCAGCCGGACGCCGGGCGTATCGGCCACGACTCGCCAGACGGTGCCGGCGGGGATGGTGCCGATGGGCGTCCCGTTCAGGTCATCGATGACGGCGAGGTCGCCATCTCCGCCGAGGGAGACGGCGGCAGCGCCTGCGACGAGGCCGATGCGCAGCTCCGGTTCGGCCGCGGGCGTGAGGGGCGGCGCCTGGCCGCACGCGGCCGCTGCGCCCGCGACGAAGCTAGCGAGCCCGCGCCTCGCCCAGCGCCGCGTCCAGTTGTTCCAGCGTGAAGTCGATATCGGCATCGGTGTGCGCACTGGAGACGAAACCCGCCTCGAAGGCCGAGGGGGCGAGGAATACGCCGCGCCGCAGCGCGGCCCCGTGCCAGCGGGCGAAGAACGCCGTGTCCGCAGTCTTCGCCTGGGCGAAGGAGCGCACCGGCCCGGGGGTGAAGAAGACCCCCCACATCGACCCGGCGTGACCGGTCGTCACGGCGATGCCGTGGCGGCCCGCGGCGTTCCCTATACCCGCGACGAGTCGTGCGGTTCGGCGCTCGAGCGCGTCATAGAAGCCCGGCCGCTCGGTCTCACGTAGCGTGGCGAGTCCGGCCGCCATCGCGACCGGATTCCCCGACAGCGTTCCGGCCTGGTAGACCGGACCGTCGGGCGCGACCCGCCGCATCAGGTCTGCCCGTCCGCCGTAGGCCCCCACGGGCATGCCCCCCCCGATGATCTTGCCGAGGGTGGTGAGATCGGCGCGGACGCCGAGCCGCTGTTGCGCTCCGCCCGCCGCGACCCGGAATCCGGTCATCACCTCGTCGAGCACGAGGAGCGCCCCGTGCCGGTCGCACAGCGCGCGCAGCGTCGGCAGGAACGTGGGCTCCGGGGGGATGAACCCCGCATTGCCCACGTAGGGCTCGACGATGACGGCCGCGAGCGCATCCCCGCGTCGGCGAAACAGCTCCTCGACGGCGGCCACGTCGTTGAAGGGGAGCGTGGCGGTCAGGCCGGCGACGGCGGCGGGGACGCCCGGGCTGTCGGGCAGGGCGAGGGTCGCGACGCCGCTTCCCGCCTTGACCAGGAAGCCGTCGGCGTGCCCGTGGTAACACCCCTCGAACTTGAGGATGACGTCCCGCCCGGTGGCGGCGCGGGCGACCCGGACCGCGGCCATGGTGGCTTCGGTGCCCGAGCTCACGAACCGGACCACCTCGATCGACGGCATGCGCTGGCGCACGAGCTCGGCGAGCTCGACCTCCGATTCGCAGGGCGCGCCGTAGGTCCAACCCTTGCGGGCGGCCGTCTCGATCGCCTGGGCGACGGCGGGATGGGCGTGGCCGAGAATGAGGGGACCCCACGAGCAGACGTAGTCAACGTACGTGTGGCCGTCGACATCATGCAGGCGGGCGCCTTCGGCTCGGGCGACGAAAAAGGGCGTTCCGCCAACCGCCCGGAACGCCCGTACCGGCGAGTTCACACCGCCGGGGATGACCGCCTTCGCCCGCGCGAAGAGCTCTTCCGAGCGGCTCACGCCAGGGCGAGCGCCCGGTAGTCGTAGTCCTCGCTGGCCACAAGTCGCGCGCGGACGAAGGTCCCTGGGCAGGCCCAGCCGCCCGCGTGGAGATAGGTCACGCCGTCGACGTCGTCGGCCTGCCACGGCGCCCGCCCGACGTGGGTCGCCGTCGTCCCCATCGCTCCCGCCGCAGGGTCCTCCCCCGTCGGGTCGTCGCGGTCCGCGACCCGGTCCACGAGCACCGCCACCTCGCGCCCCACGAAGCGCTCGAGCCGCTCGGCCGAGATCCCCCGCTGGACCTCGAGGAGCTCCTCCAGACGGTCGCGCTTCAGGTCATCGGGGACGTCGTCGGGGTATTGTGCGGCGCGCGTCCCTTCCTGCGGCGAGTACGCGAACGCGCCCAGCCGGTCAAACCGCGCTTCCTCCAAGAAGTCGAGGAGCTCGCGGAAGTCCCGGTCGGTCTCACCCGGGAAGCCGACCAGGCACGTCGTCCGCAGCGCGAGATCGGGGATCGTCTGGCGCAACCAGGCGAGCTTGTCGGTGAGCGTGCTCCGCCGCTCGGGGCGGCGCATCCGTTCGAGCATCCGGTCGGACGCGTGTTGGATCGGCATGTCGAGGTACGGGACGATGCGCGGCTCGCGCGCGACGAGATGGACCAGGCGATCGGTCAGTCCGGCCGAGTACACGTAGAGCAACCGATACCAGGGGACCGTGGTCGCCGCGAGCAGAGCCTCGAGCAGCTCGGGGAGCTTGGGGCCGCGGGGCCCCAGGTCGCGGCCATAGTGCCCGAGGTCCTGGGCCACGAGGTTGATCTCTTGCGCGCCCTGCGCTTCCAAGGCTTGGGCTTCACGCACGAGGCGCTCGATCGGCTCGGAGCGATGTCGCCCTCGCATCAAGGGAATGGCGCAGAAGGCGCAGGTGTGGTCACACCCTTCGGAGATCTTTAGGTAGCGGACGTGGGGGCCATCGCCGAGGAAGTGTCGCACGCCCGGGTGGCGGGCCACGGGGTCGTCGATCAGGCCCCGCTCGGCGAGGGCGGGGACGAGGCGGTGGAGGTCGGAAAACCCGAGGAACAGATCGACTTCCGGAATCTGCTCTCGCAATTCGCGCTGATAGCGCTGGACCAGGCAGCCGACCGCGACGACCGCTTTGACGTCGCCGGTGCGTTTGAGCGCGGCGGCCGCGAGCATGGCGTCGATCGACTCCTGCTTGGCGGCGTCGATGAACCCGCACGTGTTGACGAGGATGACGTCGGCGCGGGGGAGCTCGGGCGTGACGACAGCGCCGTGGCCGACGAGCTCGCCCACGAGACGCTCGGAGTCCACGGTGGCCTTGTCGCACCCGAGCGAGACGACCCCGAGCCTCATCCGCGGTAGTTCCCAAACTTGAGCTCGATGCCAAAGTCCTGCTGGCGCAGGAAGGCGATGACCTCTTGCAGCTCGTCTTTAGCCGGCGCCTGCACTCGGATTTCGGTGCCCTGGATCGCCGCCTGGGCTTTCTTGAACTTGCGCTCTTTGATCGCCTTGACGATGGCTTTCGCCTTCTCCGGGGCGATCCCTTGCGTGAGCTTGATCTCGCGTCGCACGGTGTCGCCCGCCGCCGGGGTGACCGCCCCCATCTCCAGGTTTTTCACCGGCACGCCGCGCTTCACGAGCTTCCCCTGCAGCACGTCGAGCAGGGCTTTCATCTTGAAGTCGTTGTCGGCCACGAGCGTGAGCGTGGCCTTGGCGCGGTCGAACGCGATCGAGGACTTGGAGCCCTTGAAGTCGTAGCGCTGGGCGATCTCCTTGATCGCCTGGTTGACGGCGTTGTCGACTTCTTGGAGATCGGCGCCCGTGGAGATGTCGAACGATGCGAGACTGGTCATGGCGCCGGGAATATAGGCGCGCGCAGCGCGTCGGGGTACCGGCGGTGCGCCGGCGGGACCAGCGGTGGTTTAGAAGAGGAAGCTCTCGAGCGCGCGGGCGCGCGACACGTGGCGCAAGCGCGCCAGCGCCTTCTCTTTGATCTGCCGCACCCGCTCCCGGGTGATCCCGAGCAGCGAGCCGATCTCCTCGAGGGTCATGGGCTCCTGGCCTTCCAGCCCGAAGTAGAGCCGCAGGATTTTTGCCTCGCGCTCCTTCAATGTCGCGAGCACCTCTTCGATCGACTCGGTGAGGGCGTGCTCGAAGATCTCGTCGTCGGGCCCCGGATTCTGGGTGTCGGGCAGGTAGTCGAGGAGTTTGTTGTCTTCGCCCGGCGTCAGCGGGGCGTCGAGGGAGAGGTGCGCCTGCGAGATCGACAAGGTCTTCGCGACTTCTTCCTCCGAGATGTCCATGCCCTCGGCGATTTCTTCGACGGTCGGCTCGCGGCCGAGTTCCTGGAGCAGCGCCGAGGACCGCTTGCCGATGCGGTGGAGGGTGCCCGCTCGGTTGAGCGGTACGCGCACGATGCGTGATTGCTCCGCGAGGGCCTGGAGGATCGCCTGGCGGATCCACCACACGGCGTAGGAAATGAACTTGATGCCCTTCGTCTCGTCGAACTTATGGGCCGCGCGGATGAGGCCGAGGTTACCCTCGTTGATCAGATCGGAAAGCGACACGCCCTGGTTCTGGTATTTCTTGGCGACGGAGACAACGAACCGGAGGTTGGAGCGGACGAGTTTGTCGAGCGCCTCCTCGTCCCCGCGCTTGATCCGCTGGGCCAGTGTGACCTCTTCCTCGCGGGTGATCAGCGGGTACTGGCTGATCTCGCGGAGGTACTGATCGAGCGACCCTTCGTCGAACGAGGCTCGCTTTGCCGTGTTCAGTTGCATGGCCTAGTCACCCCTCCAGGCGCGCGGCATGCGGCACGGTACGGTCCCCGCCGTCGGCGCGGGCTCGGGACCGAGGCTCCCGGGCGTCGGCTCTAGTGGATGATCGAGCCGAGCCGGTGCCAGCGGATATCGGTCAGCCAGGGAAGCGCGTCGTGTGCCTCCCGGTCGTAGCTGAAGTAGACGACCAGCGGCCGCCCTTTGACCGCCGTGGCGTCGACGAACCCCCAGTAACGGGAGTCAGCCGAGTTGTCGCGATTGTCGCCCAGCACGAAGTAGCGTCCGGCTGGGACGACGAGCGGCCCCCAGGTATCGCGGGTTGGGTGATAGCTGCGGGCAGCGCCGGGGCCTCCGATCACGTAGTCGCGCTGCCAGTTGAACTCGGGATCGTACACGTCGTGCGCCGGGTCTACCCGCTGGACGTAGCGCTCGGACAGGGGTGTGCCGTTCACGCGCAGCTCGCCCCCGCGCATTTCCACGGTGTCCCCCGGCACGCCGATGACCCGCTTGACGTAATTCAGTTCGGGATTCTTCGGATAGGCGAAGACGATCACGTCGCCGCGGCGCGGCAACTCGAAGCCCGGCAGCCGCGCCTTCGTCCCGGGAATCTGCGCGCCGTAGACCGCCTTGTTGACGAACAGGAAGTCACCCGCGAGGAGCGTGCGCTCCATGCTCCCGCTCGGGATTTGAAATGCTTCGACGAGGAAGGTCTTGATGATGACGAACAGGATGACGGCCATACCGACGGAGCGGAGCCAATTGTCAAACCAGCGGCCCAAGCGCGACTGGCGGCGTCGTTCGACGGGGGCGACGGGTAGCGGCGTGTTGTGCGCGCCCGTACCTGCCCGAGGGGCCCCCAAATGCGGCATACGTCGTACTGTAGCCAACCCGCCTCCGAGGCGCAACAGTGTCCACCCCTTGGGGCCCCCGGGCGGGAGAGGTGGGGGCCCGCGGTTCCCGCCATCAGACGGGGGGTGGAGCCACGAATGTGCGCGGCGTCACCGGTTCGTTGCGGTCGGGATCAAGTCACCCGAGCGACACTCAGGGTGGTTCGGTGTCGATCTGCGCTCGTTGCAGTTTTCCGGAGAAGTCGACGTAGGCGACTTTCGTCTCGGAGTAGAAGTCGTACACCTCCCAGCCGCCCTCGCGGTGTCCGTTCCCGGTCTGCTTGACGCCGCCGAACGGGAGGTGCGCTTCGGCGCCGATGGTGGGGGCGTTGATGTAGGTGATCCCCGAGTCGAGCTCGCTCACGGCGCGGAAGGCGGCGTTCACGTCGCGCGTGTAGAGCGAGCTCGAGAGGCCGTAGCGGACGTCGTTGTTGATTTGGACCGCCTCGGCGAGCGAGCCCACCTTGAGGACGGAGAGCACCGGCCCGAAGATCTCTTCTTGCTCGACCCGCATCCCGGGGCGCACGCCGGCGAGCACGGTCGGCTGGTAGAACCAGCCGCGCTCTACCCCTTTGCCCGTGGCCCGTTCGCCTCCGATGAGGATCGCGGCGCCCTCCGCGCGCCCGACGCCCACGTAGTACTCGACCTTCTCGCGCGCGGCCTCGTTGATGAGCGGTCCGACCTCGGTCGCGGGGTCGAGTCCGGGGCCCAGGCGCAGGCCTTGCGCCCGGTCGCATACCATCTGGACGAACCGATCGTGGACGCGTTCGTGTACGAGGAGGCGGCTGGTCGCGGTGCAGCGCTGTCCGGTGGTGCCGAACGCGCCCCACAGCACGCCCTCCAAGGCGAGTTCCAGGTCAGCGTCGTCCAGGACGATCATGGCGTTCTTGCCGCCCATCTCGAGCGAGAGCCGCTTGTGCATCTTGCCGCAGGTGGCGCCGATGAGGGCGCCCGTCTCGGTCGAGCCCGTGAAGGAGATCACGGGCACCTCGGGATGCTCGACCAGTGCCCGGCCGACGACGCTGCCCTCGCCGTGCACGAGCTGCACGACGCCGGGGGGCAGGCCCGCCGCCTCGAGCGCGTCCACGAGGAGGTGAGCCGTATGGGGCACGTCTTCTGCGGGCTTGAGGATCACGGCGTTTCCGCACAGCAGGGCTGGGAACATCTTCCACGTGGGGATGGCGAGCGGGAAGTTGAAGGGGGTGATGAGGCCAGCGAGGCCGATCGGGCGGCGGAAGCTCATCGCCCACTTGTCGCGCAGCTCGGAGGGCACGGTGCGGCCGAACAGCCGTCGGCCCTCGGTGTGCGCGTAGTGGGCCGTGTCGATCCCCTCCTGCACGTCGCCGCGGGTCTCGGTGAGGACCTTCCCCATTTCGCGCGTCATGGCGCGGGCGAGCGCGTCTTTGCGGCTGGAGAGGAGATCGGCCACGCGGTGCAGGACCTCCCCGCGGATCGGCGCGGGGGTTTTCGACCACGTGGCGAAGCCGCGCTGCGCGGCGGCCACGGCGCGCTGCACGTCGTCGGCCCCGGAGCGCGGGAAGCAGCCGATCACGTCGTCCCAGTCGGCGGGATTGCGGTTCTCGAAGTAGACGCCGGTGCGGGGAGCAACCCACTCACCGGCGATGTAGTTCAGGAAGTTCTCTGACATGGGGTCGATCGTGGCCGACGGTTGGAGTGGGTGTTGCGACCGGGTCGCGCGCGTCAGCGGACCGCGGGGACGTCCGGGCAGATCCAGATCATCGCGGGCTTCGGGCCGACCCGGGCGAGGACTTCCCGGGCAAAGAGGAGGCTCCCCCAGATGATCAGCAGTTGGGAGATGACGTGGGCCACGCCGAGGCGGTAGCGCCACGAGGAGACGCTCGACCACAGTCCCGCGACGATCACGGCGGAGACGCCGCTCAAGTAGAAGATCAGGCGGAGGCCGCAGCCGTGGGTGTACGGCCATACGCCGGGCGCGATGCCGATGCCGATG
>DATLKW010000267.1:0-2363 GCA_035538175.1 Gemmatimonadales bacterium
GTCACGGTGCGAGAGGTAAACGTGGCCACCGGGCGAGTGGCCTACGCCGATACCGACTCCCTCGTGCTGTCGGTAGATCGCTTCACGTCGGGCGCAGGGACGAGCTACCCCGGGCTCGGCACGAGTATCACCATCCCACGCAACCAGATCGCGATGCTCGAGGAGCGCCGCGTCTCAACCGGGAAGACGGCGTTACTGCTGGGCGCCGGCGCCGCCACGATCGTTGCCATTGTCTACTCGGTAGGCCCGCTCTTGGGGAGCAGTGCCGGCACGCCACCCGGCCCCCCCACACCACCGTAACGGGCCGCCGAATGGCGCGTGCCACCGCTTGATGTAGCGAGCCGGCCGCTCGCCGGAGCGAAACAATGATCAAATGGACAGGGTGTCGCATGGATAACGACTGAGGCTGCTGCCGTCAGACTAGCAGGGCAGAAGCGTCGCGGAGCAAGCAGTTTCGAGTGTGAGTCCCACAGTTTGTCACGCCGTGCGTGCCCCTCGGGACGACCGCGGATCTGTCGCTCGCCCACGGGGCCAGCATCGCCGGTACGCCCGGTTTCGGAGGACCGATCATCACTGCCGCAGGGCTCGTATTCATCGGCTCGGCGATGGACGATTACCTCCGAGCCTTCGACGTCGAGACCGGCACGGAACTCTGGAAAGGGCGCCTCCCCGCAGGCGGCCAAGCGATGCCGATGACGTATCGCTTGCGCGCCGACGGCAAGCAGTACGTGGTCATCGCCGCCGGCGGGCACGGCAAGCTCGACACCAAGCTCGGTGACGCGCTCGTGGCCTTCAGTCTCCCGTAACCCCGCGGACCCTGCTCGCACACGACCATTTGAGGCCTGCCGGCATGAACGCATTCCCCCCGCTCGTCGGGGTCGCCATCTGTGCGTGGGCCGCGGTCCTACCACTCCCACGCCCGTCCTCGCCGCCCCCACGGCACGACACCAACCCCGCGTGGTCGCCCGACGGGTGTAAAATCGCCTTCATGTCCGATCGGGACGGCGACATCGAGATCTACGTCATGGACGCGGATGGCTCGCACCAGCACCGCTTGACCCATAGTCCCGGTCGCGACGCCCACCCGGCGTGGTCCCCTGATGGCGCGCGCCTCGCGTTTCAGTCCCCGCGCGCGGACGCGCAGCCACAGATCTACGTCATGCGGGCGGACGGATCGGCCGCGACGCGGTTGACGCGCAACGCAGGGTTCACGGGCGTGCCGACGTGGTCCCCCGACGGCTCGCAGATTCTCTACCAGGTGAACGAGAATCCCACCCTCGACCCGAGCCACTGGCAGATCTATGTCATGGCCGCGGATGGCTCCCACCAGCGGAACCTCTCCAAGAACGCCGCCAACGATCAGGTGCCGCGCTGGAGCAAGGACGGGTCGCAGATTCTGTTTTACTCAGACCTCTCCGGCACCGACCAGCTGTACGTCATGGACGCCGACGGCTCGCGGCGGCGGCGCTTGACCCGTGACCCGTTTCACGACACGAGTGCGTCCTGGTCGCACGACGGGACCAAGATCGCCTTCATGTCCGACCGGGATGGCGGCTGGAACATCTACGTCATGCAAGCGGATGGATCGCACGTCGTCCGGCTGACGCACGAGGCGCCGGAGTTGGGCATCCCCGATTGGTCGCCCGATGACTCGAAGCTCCTTTTTGCCGCGAGCGCCGGCGACGGGACGGCGATCTACGTTATGAATGCCGATGGATCAGGCGTGCACCGACTGTAGGAGACCTCGGCCCATCTCGCCCGGCGGATCGGTCGGGTAATTCGAACGCGAGAGCGAGCCCCCGGGCTCCCCGGCGAGCGGCCGAGCGGGGGCGCACGAACCGGGGCTCTTCGGTCGGCCCTGGCACCTAGCTCAGCTTGCCGATCGGCAGGCTCCGAATGCGTTTCCCCGTTGCGGCGAAGATCGCGTTACACACGGCGGGCGCGATCGGTGGGACGCCCGGCTCGCCCGCGCCGCCTTGTCGGTCGGTCGACGGGATGATATGGACCTCGACCGCGGGCGCCTCGGGCATGCGGGCCATGCGGTAGGTGTCAAAGTTGCCCTGGACGACGCGGCCGCGCTCGAGCGTGATCTCGCCGTAGAGAGCGGCGGTCAGGCCGAAGACGATCCCGCCCTGCATCTGCGCCTCGACCTGCCCGACGTTTACGACGGGCCCGCAGTCGACCGCACACACCACGCGCGGGACTCGCACGGCCCCGTCGCGCTCCACCACGACCTCCGCCACTTCCGCGCATACGGTCGGACCCCACTCCGCGAGCGCGATGCCGCGCCCACGACCTGGCGGCAGCGGCGCGCCCCAGCCCGCCTGCTCCGCCGCCACCTCGATCACCCGACGGTGGCGCGG
>DATLKW010000268.1:0-6042 GCA_035538175.1 Gemmatimonadales bacterium
ATCATGGGTCGGGTTCCGGGCTGACGGGACCTCAAAACGTACACACCAGCGTAGGGGAGCGATACCATGCGGTGCCAGTCTCTTCGACTCTCGTGGGGTGGTCTCGTCAACGCGCGGCTCGCGGCGCTCGGCGCGTTCTTGTTCGCCGTCGCGACCCTCATCGCCGGCTGCGGCGGTGGTGGGAGTTCCGGGCCCACGGGGCCCTGTGGTGCGGCGCCTTCCAGTCCGCCCGTAGTGACGCTCGTGAACGGAGCGACGCAACCCTCGGGCCCGCTCGGGACCACGGTGGTGATTCAGGGCGCGAATTTCGGCAATTGCCAGGCCGCGGCCTCCGGGCAAGTGATCTTCACCGGCTCCGCAGGCCCCGACACCGCCGCGATTGCGAGCGCCGCCGACTGGACCAATGGACTCGTGGTCACGACGGTGCCCGCGGGCGCTGTGACAGGACCGCTGGTGGTTAAGACGTCGCTCGGGACTAGCGCCGCGGTCACGTTCACGATCGCAGCGAAGGTGACGTTCAGTCCCTCGACCATCAGCTGGAGCAGCACGACGGCCCTGCCCGTGGGTCTGAGCGGCCATGCCGTCGCCGCGGCGACCCTCCCCGGCATGACGCCGACGAGCGTCGTGTACGTGGTGGGCGGAGCGGATAGCAGCGACACGCCCCGGGATAGCGTCCTCTACGCTACGGTGTCGAACACCGGCGCCCTCGGGGCTTGGTCGAACACGACCGTCCTCCCGACAGCGGTCGCGTTTGCGGCCGCCGTGGTCGCGACGCCCGCAAACTCTCCGGTGACCGGCAGCTCGTATCTCTACGTGCTCGGGGGCGACAGTACTGCGAGCGGCAAGCCGCTCTCGACCGTGTACGTGGGTACGCTCGCCGCGGGTGGGGCGGTGACGGGTTGGAGCACAACGGCGATGCTCCCCGCAGCGGCGCATTCACTGGGCGCGGGCATTTTCAACGGGAACCTGTACGTCGCCGGAGGCGCAGGCAGCGGGAACGCCCGGGTCGCGACCGTGTACGTTGCGGCGATTCGGTCGGACGGCTCGCTCGGCACGTGGCAGACGTTGGCGTCGTTGCCCGTGGGCCGGAGCTACTTCGGATTTGGTCTGAACGGCACGTTCCTCTACGCGTTCGGCGGCGATACGGGGACCGTCACGCCCAACGACTCGAGCATCTCGGCGAGCGCGATCGGCGACGTCGTGTACGCCCAAATCGACGTGCGTAGCGGGAGTCTCACCGCGGCCGGCTGGACGGCGAGCGCCAACAAGCTCAAGAAAGCCGTGACCAAGCATACGGCGGTCGTAGCGGGTGGCAACGTGCTCGTCACTGGGGGGCTCTACAACGGGGCTTCGACGGGTTCGACCGAGGAGACGTACGCCGCCCTGAACCCTGATGGCAGCGTCGGCACGTTTGGCGGCGCGACGGGGGCCAACACCATCTCCACCCTCTGCACAGCGGCGATCGGCGCGTCGTGCAACCCCTTCAACCATGCGGCAACGGGGTATCTCGACGCTACGGGCGCGTTTCACGTGCTCGTCGTCGGTGGGGACAACGTGAATGCGCCAACGAAGAAGCTGAAGGGCGTCTATTACCGTTGACCAGCGTCCCACGCTCACCATACATCGACCGGGGCGATCCTGCGACAGGACGCCCCGGTCGCTTTCGGTGTCCTCGGGGGGAGAACCAACCCCTTGAGCGCGCGACGCCGAGCCCCTCCGCGCGCACGCCCTCCGGGAGTCCAGAGAATGAGGCGGAGCGGGTCGGATCCTCAGCTGACGGGCGTGATACCCAAGCTCAAGAGCGCGTTCACGGCGTCTCCAGCGGTCGCGTACACCGTCGAGCGGGTCCCGGTGTTGCCGAGCGTGCCGCTCGGGGCGCCCGTGTCCCCTTCGAAGAAGCGATCATTGGGCGGGTTGTCACCCGCGATGTCGTGAATGAGCACGCGGTGCTCGCACTGTGCGCTACTGTTATCCCTGGGTCTCCTTTGGAGCTAACGTGTCGAGGACCTCGAAGGCAAATGTCTCGGCGCCCTGGGCCTTCCAGTCCTCTAGCCGCGCGCGGCTAGGGTGTTCGCCGAGCCGGAGCTGCGCTTGGTGGCGGTTGCGGAAGGAGGGGATGTCTTGACCTGCCGCGAGCGGCAGCTTGCCGTCGGCGGCATTCCGACCGACTCCGACCCCCATCGGCCGGGCGTGTTCTTGTACTGGCGGCTCCGCGTTTTGCGATCTCGTGGCATCTAGCCCGGGCCCGGGTCATGAGCCAGGGAAGCTGCTATCCAAGGAGATGGGGCGCGACAATGCGCAGGAACTCTCGAGACGTTATTGCCTTAGTGCGCTTCCAGAAGCTCGGAAAGTGGCGCGGGTTTCCAGTCACGAGATAATCGGCGCGAGCCGCGTCGGCGCATTCGAGAAAGATGTTGTCACCCGGGTCGCTCGTGACCTGAAGGTGCCGCGCTGGACGGACAACGTGGACGCGACGTTTGATCAGTTGTAGGAGTTGCTGTTGAAGCCCTCTACGGATTTGCAGTCTGGTCGTGCCAGTACGTCGCGATACTCCTCGAGAATGGCGCTTGAGACATACAGCCGCGCAGGTTTGGTCAACGCGAGCACGAGCACCGTCCGTGGCAATCCTTCCGGTTTGAGCGCTGCCGAAACAACGACGTTGGTGTCGACGACGAGGCGAAGCGCAATCACCGGCGCGTCGTTCGCTTCGCGCGCGCTACTCGGATGATTCTTTCAATCCGTCGCGAACTCAGTCTATCCGTTCGCTTGGCTTTTGATTCTTCCCCGATAATTCGAAGAATCTCGGGTTCTGGAGCGGCGAGCCGCACGTAGTCCCGGATGCTGAGCAGGACGGCCCGGGGAACACCGCGTTTCTCGATCACCAGGGAGCGTTGTTCATTCTCGAGCCGCCGCAAGACACTTCCCAAATGGCTGCGGACACGAAGGGCGGACACCACTTGGCTGCTGTACCGTTGCGTTCTTGGCATCGCGTTCAAGGTCTCCACTTCAATTCTACGAACTGTACAGTTGTTCCGCCAGCCAGTAATGGGGCGGGGAGGCGCTCCAACTCGCGGAAGGGTGGCCGCGGACTATTCATCTGCGCGTGACGGACGAGATCATGCCGGGGATCAGCGGCCGGGAACAGACCCTGTTGCTCGGGCCGACGCACTCACGTCTCGGGCTACGTAGAGGAGTCCGCGGTGCGACCGGGAATGCTCGACCCGGGCCTCTCGCTTCTCCAGAAGCCCTTACCCCCGAGGCGCTGGCGCGGAAGGTGCGCGAGGTCCTCGACTCGGCCACCCCCGCAAGGAGGGCTCCGGCTTGAGGCGTCTCGCCGGTGCTCGTCGTCGGCGGGGACAACGTGACTGCCCCACGAGGAAGCTCAAGGGCGTGTATTACCGCTGATAGCCGCATCCTACTCTCACGGCAACATCGACCGGGGCGCTCCCCAACGGGACGCCCCGGTCGCTTTCGGTGTCCTCGGGGCGGAGAACCAACCCCCTTGAGCGCGCGACGCCGGGGCCCTTCAGACACCCGGCGTCGCCCCCTCCCGATGCGCACGGCAGGCTGCTCGCCGCCGCGCGCTCGCCCTCCGGGACCCAGAGCAGACGCGCGGAACGGGTCCGCTCCTCAGCTGACGGGCGTGATACCCAAGCTCAAGAGCGCGTTCACGGCGTCTCCAGCCGACGCGTACACCGTCGAGCGGGTGCCGGTGTTGCCGAGCGTGCCGCTCGGGGCACCCGTGTCCCCTTCGAAGAAGCGATCGTTGGGCGGGCTCAGCGCTGCGATGTCGCGAATGAGCACGCGGTGCTCGCACTCCACGCCCACGATCTGGGCCGCCGTCTCCGCGATGAAGGTATTGGTTGCGCTCGCTGCTGCTTTGATCGCTCCCAGGTAGGCCCCGATGAACACGGACTCGAGTTGCTCGCCGAAGGCCAGCATGGCGGCGGCGCTGTCGAAGGTCCCCGCGGGAAACCGGAAGATCGTGAACTGAAAGTCCAGGCCCAGACTCTGGAGCACGACCCGATGGGTGTCTTCCTGGTTGGCCGCGGCTTGGAAATAGCTGCGGTGCCCGCTATTGAGGAGTGTGCCCTTGGCGAGATCGCTCGGTACCCCAAACGGCGAGCTCTGACCCAGGGCGTTGTTGTAGAAGGCGATCCCAATCCGCTCTGCTCCGACCGCCGCGTTGCCAAAAGCCGTCACGGGATCGGGGTCGGCGCCGCGAGTCAGATCGGCATTGAGACGCTGCCCGCGTGGGGAGCCGACGACGGGACCGTCCACGGCCCGGGGCGCCGAGTCGCACCCAAGGACCGCCGCTCCCACAACGCCACTGAGTGCGACGCCGCTCGTGGCGAGGATGCGCTGCATGAAGCTCCGTCGCGTGCTCGCGGCCCGGAAAAAGGGTGACGCGCGCAGGATGTTTTCAATCCGTTCAGCATGGGGCTGCGGAGTCTCGGCTGGCATGATGCCTCCTGGGCGCCCGAGAACGCGACGGACGCCGGATCGCAAGTGAAGGGGTCCGCGGTGGTTTCCGCTCCCAGCATTACTACGGCGGAGTCCCGAGCCCGGATTGGCCGGTGGGCTAATCCCCTCCTGCGAGCTTACCGACCAGGAACGGCTGCTGGGTGGGCTGGGGCGAGCCACCGGCCGGCTCCTCGGTGACCGCGGTGACCTGGAAGGAGAAGCCCGCGGGCACGTCCATGACCGCCCGAACGGTCCCCGTGGGCGCGGTGTTGAAGGTGCCAAGGCTCACCGGCTTGCCGCCGGCGATCGCCCAGAGTTGGTAGGTCCGCCCGGCGCGGGCGGGCGGGAGGTGGTAGGCCGCAATCACGATCCGGCGCCGGGACGGGATCCAGAACAGACGCACGGAGGGGGGTTGGCCCGTGGCCGCGAGCCCGGCCGTCCCCACATCGGGCGAGAGCAGCGTGGCGATCAGCGAATCCCGGACGGCGAGACTGTCTCGCGTCTCGGCGATCGTGCGGTCGGCGGCTTTGCGGCCGGAGCGTTCGAGCCGGTACGCATTGGCGGCGACGAGCGCCAGCACCACGGACGCGGCGGCAGCGACCCACGGGATGACGGGGGGCCGCACCGTGATGGGTCGGACCTGCCGCGCTTCCCGGAGGATCCGCGCCCGCAAGTCCGCGGGCGGTGCGGCCGGAGGCACCGCGTCCGCGAGGATGCCGGAGACCTCCCGGAATGACTGCACTTCAGCGCGGCAGATCGGGCAGTCGGCGAGGTGCCCCTCGAACGCGGCGCGCTCCTCGCCCTCGAGGGCGCCCAGCGCGTACGGCGCGGTAAGGTCGAGCCACGGATGGCTCGTCATGCCTCTTGCCCCGTCGTGGGCGGCCGGAGCGCATCTCGTAATTTGGCGATGGCGGCGCGCATCCTCGTCTTGACCGTCCCCAAGGGTTCCTTGAGCTCGGCCGCGATCTCGGACTGGGAGAGGCCGCCGAAGTACGCGAGCTCGAGCACGCGGCGCTGTGCCGCTGGCAGCTCGGCGAGGGAGCGCTGCACCAGACGGCGCGCTTCCCGACGTTCAACGGCGCGATCCGGCGGGTCTCCCGCCGCCGCGATTGGGACGGCAAACCCCTCAGCGTGCTCGCGCGACGCCTCAGTGACGGCACGCGCCCGGCGGCCGCGGGCGCGACAGAGGTCGAGCGCGCGGGAGCGGGTAATCATGGTGAGCCAAGCCCCGACACTGCCCCGCGCGGGGTCGAACTCCGCGGCCGTCCGCCAGGCCTGTCCAAAGGCGTCCGCCACGACTTCGTCCGCGTCGGCGCGCTCGCCCACGATGGCGAGCGCCAGCGAGTACGCCGTCCCGCCGTGGCGATCGTACAGTTCCGCCAGGGCACGTTCGTCGCCCGTGGCCAGGCGCCCGACGAGCTCCCGGTCCGGGATCGCAGGACGGTTCGTGTCGCTACCCATGCCTCCCTTGCGGTTGGAGCGAGGCTCCGTACCGGCCCTGGCCTCGAACTTGGAGTCGATCGAGAGGGCGCGCCAACCGAAGCTCGCCGCGCTCCGCCGAGTGTTTACGCCTGCGCC
>DATLKW010000269.1:0-1957 GCA_035538175.1 Gemmatimonadales bacterium
GAGACCCAGCGTTTCCAGTCGGGACCGAAAGGACTCGACGAGGCTGTCGGAGAGCATAAAAAAAACGGCGGGCCAACTTCGCCCGCTGCGACGGAGGAATCTAGTCAGCCGTGCTCGGGTGTCAAGCGAGCGGCATTCCGAGGTAGGCGATCATACGTCCGTCGCGGCCCCGCGAGCGGCGGTGCGAGAAGAAGTGCTCGGCGTCGTGGGCGCTGCACCAGCGAGAGACGCTGATAGCGCCGATGCCGAGGGCCTCGGCCTGGTGGGCGAGGGCGTGGCGGAGGTCGAGCTGCCCGGGGCGGGCGTCGGGGTCGGGGGTGAACTGCGACATGACTTCAGAACCCACTTCATAGCACGACCCGCAAATCCCTGGACCACAATGCATTATGATGTCGCTTGCACGGACAAACGCCTCCCGCCGCACGAGCTCCACGCCGCGTTCCAGAATCCGCCCCGCGGTCCCGCGCCACCCCGCGTGGAGCAAGGCCACGACTCCCTTGGCGGGAGCGGCGAGGTAGACGGGAATGCAGTCCGCGACGGTGATCGTGAGCAGTGTCCCGAGGGCGCCCGTGGCGTGGCCGTCGATTCCGTCCAGGACGAGCCACCCGGGCGGGGACTCCCGGTGCCACACGACGGTGGTGCCGTGAATCTGGTGGGCGAGGACGAGCCCCGGGAACCGGCGGCCGAAGGTCGCCCGCACGGCGCGCCAGCGCGTCATCACCTGGCCCACGTTGTCGTCGCTCCACAGGCCGAGCGAGAAGCCGTGGCCGCGCGTGGTGATGCCGGCGACTACGCCATAGCGCTCGGCCCATTCCTGGAGCTCCAGGCGCGGCACCGCGGAATCGCCGACGACGCGCTCGGTGAGGACGGCGGGGGCGGTGCGCGTCCGGGTGGGGCCGCTCACGTCGACGGCCTTCCCCGCCCCCGTCCCGCCGCGCGCCGTCGGGCCCTTCTAGTGGCGGTCATCGGCCCGCTCGATGAGCGCGCCGAGGCCGCGCAGGCGCTCGTCGATCCGCTCGTAGCCACGTTCGATCTGCCCGATGTTGTGGATCACCGACGTCCCCTGGGCGGCGAGGGCGGCGAGGAGCATCGCCATGCCGGCGCGGATGTCTGGGCTTTCGACGACGCCGCCGCGCAGCGGCGCGGGGCCGGCGATCACGGCGCGGTGGGGATCGCACAGGACGATGCGGGCGCCCATCCCGATGAGCTTGTCCACGAAAAAGAGCCGCGACTCGAACAGCTTCTCGAACACCAGCAGCAGTCCCTCGCATTGCGATGCCACGACGATGGCGATCGACATGAGGTCGGCGGGGAACGCCGGCCAGGGGCCGTCCTCGAGCTTGGGGACGTGGCCGCCCACGTCCGGCCGGATGCGCCGTTCCTGGTCCGCGTCGACGATGAGCCGAGTGCCGTCGATCCGGGGCCGCACGCCGAGCCGATCGAAGCCGAGCAGGGTGGCGTGGAGGTCCTCAGCGCGCACGCCTTCGATGGTGACGGCCCCGTTGGTGACCGCGGCGAGACCGATGAACGAGCCGACTTCGATGTGGTCGGGGCCCAGGGTGAACGGGGTCCCGTGGAGCTTGGCGCCGCCGTGGACGGTGAGCGTATTGGTGCCGATCCCTGCGACCTCCGCGCCGAGCGCCGCGAGGAAGCGGGCGAGGTCCTGCACGTGCGGTTCGCAGGCGGCGTTGCGCAGGGTCGTGGTGCCGCGGGCGGCGGCGGCGGCCATGAGGGCGTTTTCCGTCGCGGTAACGCTCGGTTCGTCGAGGAAGATGTCGCGGCCGGTGAGCGCTTTGGCTTCCATCTGGTAGGTGGCCCCGACGCTGACGCGCGCCCCGAGTTGCTCGAGTGCGAGGAAATGGGTGTCCACGCGGCGTCGGCCGATGACGTCGCCGCCCGGGGGAGGCAGGGTGACGCGGCCGAAGCGCGCGAGCATGGGGCCTGCGAGCAGGATCGA
>DATLKW010000270.1:0-1877 GCA_035538175.1 Gemmatimonadales bacterium
CAGCACGAGCGTGGCGATGGCATGTTCGACTTCGGTGTCGCCGACAATGGTCACGATATTCGCTGGCTTCGCATCCATATGCGGATGTCCTCTTGGTAAGGACATGCCCATCGTGGACGCGGCCGCCGTGGCTCGGGCTTCAGCCGAACACGACCGCGTGGAATGGCTCCAGGCGTCCGAGGCGCCCGCGCGGTTCTCGTGGCCGCGTGAGCGCAGAGCACTGGAAGACGTTTTGTCAATCCTCGGTACCGGGGACGCCGGCTTGCTGGACGACGTGCTGCGCGTATGCTAGCGGGGAGCCCGCGCTGGACGCGTAGCGCAGGGACGGTAGGTTGGAGGGGACTGGGGGGAGCGCCGTCGCACGTGAACCCGTTCTATCACCGCATCTACCGGGTCGTCCGCCATATCCCGAAGGGTCGCGTCGCCACGTACGGTCTCGTGGCCCGTCTGGCGGGCCGACCGGGCGCGGCGCGCACCGTCGGCTGGGCCTTGTCCGCGCTTCCCGTAGACGCCGATGTGCCGTGGTGGCGCGTCCTCAACGTGGCCGGCCGCATCTCGCTCTCGGGCGCGGATCACGGTGCCGTGGTGCAACGGGCGCTGCTCCTGCGCGAAGGGGTGAAGTTCGCGCCCGGCGGAGCCGTGAACCTCGCGACGTTCGGGTGGCCCGCGGAGGCTTACGACAGCGTCGCCGCGGCCCACACCCGCGCCGCTTCGTCCAAGAGATCGCGCAGGTTGAAGGGCTTGCGGACGTAGCGCAGGCCGAGCCGCGCGAGCACGTCGTCCGTCCCCGAGCGCCCCTCACCGCTCGCCACGAGCACCCGCTCCTTCAGCGCTGGGTGCGCTTCCACCAGCTGCGCCACGAACAGATGGTCGCGCGCCCGCACTTGCGCGTCGGCCAGAATGAGGTCGTAAGTGCGCGTGCCGGCGAGATCGAGGCCGTGCTGGGCGTTGCGCGCCACTTCGACGGTGTGCCCTTCGCGCCCGAACAACGCCGTCACCATCCGGCGCACGGCGGGATCGTCGTCCACGAGGAGAATGACGCGTTTCACGCCGAGCGGCGGCACGACGGTCTCACGGACCGCGGTCTTCGGCGCCGCCACCTCCCCCCGCGCGGCCGGCAGGTCCACCAGGAACGCCGCCCCGCCAGCCGACGGACGCTCGACCGTAATCCGCCCAGCGTGCGCCTCGACGATCGAGTAGGTGATTGACAACCCGAGTCCCGTTCCCTGACCCGGCTCCTTGGTCGTGAAAAACGGTGTGAACAGATGCGGCATGACGTCGTCGGCGATCCCAGGCCCCGTGTCCGCGACCCGCATCCGGACCCGGTCGTCGAACCAGGTCGCGAGCCGGATGGTACGGGGGCGCTCCGGCGGATTGTCCCCGACGGCCTGAGCGGCGTTGTTGAGCAGGTTCAAGACCACCTGCTGTAACGCGTCCCGTTCGCCCAACACCGGCGGCACAGGCGCGAGTTCCGTCTCGACCGTGACATCCTTGAGCGTCAGATCGTAGCTCATGAGCAGCAGGGTGCGCTGGATCACCTCGTTCAGATCCACGGGCGCCCGCTCGGCCGGTCCTTTGCGCGCGAACGTCAACAGGTTGCGCACGATCCGGCCCGCGCGCTCCGCCTGCTCGTGGATCACGCGCAGGTGGCCGCGATCCTTCGTGCCGAGTTCCTTCTGCTCCAGCAGAAACTCCGACAGGCCCGCGATCGACGTGAGCGGGTTGTTAAGCTCGTGCGCGACGCCCGACACGAGCTGCCCCACGGCCGCGAGCTTCTCGCTCTGGATCAGGTGGGATTCCATGGCCTGCTGGTCCGTGACGTCTTCGACGAGGACGACGACGCTCTCGTCGCGGGAGGGCGCCGGGATCGGGGCCGC
>DATLKW010000271.1:0-6551 GCA_035538175.1 Gemmatimonadales bacterium
GAGCACGGGCTCCGAGATCTGTCGCTGCAGCGTGCGCGACAGGAAATACGCGGCGAGGAGGGAGATTACCATGACGCCCGCGCCGATCGCCAGCGACGACCGCACCGCCCGGGCGAGCGCCGCTAGGTCGGACTGCAGATACAGGGTCCCGAGCCGCGCGCTCCCCGGTTGGAGCACCGGTTCGACGCCGGTCATGGCTGTCGCTTCGAACCGATACCCATCCGCGCCCGGCTGGAGCGGCAGGACCCCGTCGGGCACCGACGCGGGGTAACGGGCGAAGAGGCGGCCCTTCGCGTCGTACAGCGCCGCGGCGACGATGTGCGGCTCGGCTTTGAGCGCACTGAGGATTTCCCGCGCGTCGGCCTCGTTGGCGAAGGCGAGGGAGGCCGTGCTGTTGGCGGCGATGACGCGACCGAGTGTGGCGAGGTTCTTGAGCATCGCCTGCCGGCCCGCCACCACCTGATACGTCACGAACGCCGCGGCCGTCAGGAACAGCACCAAGGTGCTCACGAGCAGCAGAATCGCGGTGAGCTTGCGCCGGATCGGCAAGTCGCGCAGGCGCATGGTCATCGCCCGGGCGCGGTGACGAGATCGGCCAGGCGCAGGAGCTTCGAGCTGAGAGTCAGGTGCGCCCCTTGCGCCGCGTCGGGGTTGATCTCGAGCCGGACGCGGGACTTGGCGGTGACGAAGCGGATGATGCCGCCGCGCTGCGCGAAGTTGGCCGCATCACTCACGGTGAGGATCGGCCGGTTCTTGAGAGCCGCGAGGATTTCGTCCACCCGCTCGTCTTCGGACTCACTGATGAACAGGATGTCACACGCCTTGACGTCTTCGAGGCGCCGATACCGACGCACCACGAGGGGCCGGGCGTGCAACCGTTCCCCCCGCACCGCTTCGTCGAGGAAGCCGTTGAACGGGTCGTCGCCGAGGATGCCGATGATGAGCGGCGCCTGCGAATCGGCCGCGGTCGCGGGGGGCCAGTCAACGAACTGTGCGAAGTTGAGGAGGAACACTGCCTTCACCTGCGCCTCCGAGGCGTGGACCGCTTGCGCCCCGAGGCGCGCGACGAGGGCGAGCCACACCCCGGTGATGAAGGCCACGACCGCCCGCGTGGCGGCCGGGCGACGCGCCCTCCGGGCGATGCCGGGCGTCAGAGGTGCCATGCAACCAACCCGTAGACCGCTCGTCGGATCTCGCGGCGCGTCGCCAACGCGCCAAACTCGGCGTGTTGGTCGTGCAACAGGTGTTGGCCCACGAGCGACACTTCGATGGGGTCCGCGGGTCGCCAGGTGAGGCGGGCATTGAGCTCGGCGTATGCCGGGACCTGCGCGTTCGCGATCGAACCCACGTAACGGAACAGGCCGTCGAGCCTCAGACGGGCCGAGAGGTCGGTCTCCGACACGAGCGACAGCTGTCGTTCCGGGTCGAGGGCTTCGGAACGGCCGTGGGTCATATCGGTGCTCCCGTCGACGGGCCAGATGTGCACGCGGAGCTCCGTGTAGCCGGCTCGGAGGCGCCAGCGTTGGCTGACGCGATACTGGCCCGTCGCCTCGGCGCCGTAGGACTCGCCGTCCTGGCCGTTGCCAATAACGATGGGGAAGGGGTTCGGTCGATTCGCCTGCTCGAGGCTCCGGAGGGCGTGGTAGTGGTTGTAGAACGTTGAGACTGAAACAGTGGCCGCTCCCCACGCGCGCCGATAGCCCACTTCGTAGGCCAGCTCTTCCTCGGACCGGAAGTTCGGCCCTCCGGCGAGCAAGTAGGGTGCCTGACCCGGGATGTACAGTTCGCGATCAAGCCGCGAAGGGGTGCGCAGGGCGCGAGACACGGCCGTCCAGAGCGTGCTCGCGGTGTCGAGCGCCCAATTCACGCGGGCGCTCGGCTGGACGCCGAAGCCCGTATATTCGTCGTGCTCGAGCTTGGTGCCGAGTGTCAGGCGCACGCGATCGGGGACGAGGGCGACTTCGTCCTGGACGAAGCCGCTGAACCACTGGCGCGTGACATGGGGCGGCAGGAAGGCGAGGGCGGCGCTGTTGGCGACGCGATCGTTGATGAGCCGGTACCCGACTCCCCACACCACGTCCTGGCGCGTCCCCACCGCGGCGCGTTGCGCGAGATCGACGTCGTAGGCATCGAGATCCTCCCCAAATGTCCCCGGGATGTCGCGGTGGGTGCGGTCGTAAACGAGCTGCGCGGTGACGTTTGTCGCAGCCGAGGGCGCGAGCGACCACCGGACGATGGCGTTGTGGCCGCTGACCGCAATGTCAGCTGCCGCTGGTTGACTGATGCGGCCGTCGTAGAGATCGCTTTGCAGGGTGACGTGGCTCGATTGCGACGCGTCCCAGTCGAGCCGGAACCCGCCCTGCTCCGCGTGCCAGTCGTCGGTCGCGTCCTGGCCGTTCGGTAGCGAGCTCGGTTCCCGGGTGAAGCCCTTGGCATACGCCCGAAAGCGAATCGCCGGGCCGAGCGCCCCGCCGTACTGAGCGGCGCCGACGCCGCGGAGCGTCGAACCGCCGCCACCGGACAGGAGCAGTCCTTGCGTGTCCTTCGCATCCTTGGTGGTGACGTTGATTACCCCGTTCACCGCATTCGCGCCCCAGAGCGTCGCGCCCGGGCCGCTAATGACCTCGATCCGCTCGATGTCAGCGAGGGGTACGTCTTGCACGTCCCAGAACACGCCGGAATAAAGAGGGGTATAGACCGTCCGCCCGTCGATCAGAACCAGGAGCTTGTTGGCCGTGGTGCTGTTGAACCCGCGGGCGCTGATCGCCCATTGTCGCGAATCGATCTGGGCGACCTCGAGGTTGGTCGCGAGCCGCAACGCCTCAGGAAGACTCGACGCCCCCGAGTGTCGCAGATCTTCCTGGGTGATCACTTGGATCGCGGACGCGACCTGCGAGATGCGCTCCGCGTGCTTGGACACGGAGGTGACTTCGACGTTCATCAACTGTTCGAGGGTCAGTTCTCTGAGCGCCTTGACGGAGTCCGGAGGCTGCGCGAGAGAATCGGGCCGTTGGGCGGGAGCGGGGGAGATCGCGATGACCCACCCCAGCGTCACGAGCGTTGCAGCAGTTGATGCTACTCTCTTGGCGGACGCCATCGCTCGGTGCCCCCTTGTGGACGGCCCTAGCGCAACCGCGCGCCCGCCCGTCGCCCTGTGGCAGAGGGTCGAAGATTAGGGTGCGCGCCCCAAGCGTGTGTGAGCCTCGTCACGAAGGAGGGCGAATGTGAACGCCTCGTTCGCGAGCATAGAGGCAACGCTCTACGATAGTAGGAAGGAAGCCAATTACGGTCCAGCACGCTGGCGGACCGGTCAGGAACCATCAATAGGTGCTGACTAGCTCCTATCACTCGCAGCGATAGCTACAGGGACAACGCAGGGGAGCAGGTTGCGGACGCTCTAGCAGAGTCGTGCCTCAGCCCGTGCCGACGTTCACGAGGAGCCCGTAACGCCGGCAGGACCGAGAGCCACCGGTCGGACTTGAACCGACGACCGCCCGATTACGAATCGGGTGCTCTACCACTGAGCTACGGTGGCGGATTATGTCAGGCTTGAACTTAGCCACTGCAGGGCAGGAGCGGCACCCTTGGGCTGTTGCCGTACTCCTGCCCGCAGGAGTCGAGCTGTTTCCCGACCGCCGCCGCTTGAGGACGTTCACGCCGAGCGACTAGATTGCGGCAGCACCCCTACATATCGGAGGTCTCGATGCGCTGCCTCCTCGCTCTCCTGTCGACGGCCCTGCTGCTTCCGATCTGCGCATCCGCGCAGGAACGCCCCGCAGCCCAGCCGCTCCTCATCTTGAACGGTCAGACCATCGACCGCTCGACCCTCGCCGGACCCGAACCAGCGCTCAGGAGCAAGCTTCAGAGGCTCGTAATCGCCCAGGAAAAATTCTGGGCCGATCACGGCACATACACGACCGACGTGTCCCAGCTCGGCTTGTTTTCGGCCTCACCCGGTGGCGTGGACTCGACGTGGGTCCAAGTACTGTTCGCCGGGGGGCGCTCGTGTAGCGGCCGCGCGACATATCGCGGCAAGGTCGGCAAGAGTTGTGTGATCTACGTCGGCATGGCGAGTGACTTCCCCGCCCCGCCGGTCACGGAAAGGGACAGCGTCCGGGCACGCGAGGAAGGCTCGCCCGCTTGCGACCGCTTCTGAAACGGCGCTCCGGGCGGGCCGGGTCCAGGACCTCGCCGGCCTTCACCCTATCGTTTCACGCGCCGGTTCTAGCAGGGTCGGTTGACTTGGGGTGGCGGCTCGGTCGCCGATATGCACCGCGATGCGCCGCCACTTGCCCTGACGGAACCGTAACACGCTGAGCGTGCAGCGGGTGATGTGCCCCAGGACGATGGCACTCCAGATGTCGGCGGGGTGGAGACCCCGCGTCGCCTGGAGGAGGGTGCATAGGCCGAGGGGCACGACGATCTGCGACACGATGGAGATGTAGAGGGGTGAGCGCGTGTCTCCCGCGCCCGTGAGTCCGCCGGTGTAGGTGAGGGCGACGCTCACGAACAGGCCGGACACGCTGAGATAGCGGAGCAGCTGCACGCCGACGGCCACGACGGTCGGGTCGGTCATTCCGAACAGCCCGAGCAGGGCACGCGGGATCGTCAGGAACAGCAGGCCGATGGCCGCCGCGAATGCGACCCCGATCCCAGCGGCGGCGTGCACGCCGCGGACGGCGCGCTCTGGGCGCTCCGCGCCGAGGTTCTGCCCCGTGACGGTGGCGGCGGCGCCCATCAGTCCCACCGACGTCCACGTGATGAACGAAAACAGCTCGGTGTAACCCACGGCGTAGGCGGCCTGCGACTGCGCGCTTTGCGCGAGCGACCCGATGAAGCGCAGGAGGAGCACCCCCGCGACGTTCATGGCGATCCCTTGGACGCCTGTGGGGAGCCCGAAGCGCAGGAGCGCCCGGAGGATCTCCCAGTCGGGCCGCCAGTCCATGCCGCGATGCCACACGACGGGGAGGCGTCCCGAGAACAGCAGGTACGCGGCGAAGCCGCTCATGGCGAGGCCGGCCACCGTGGTGCCGACGGCGGCCCCGGCCGTGCCGAGGCGCGGCACGGGCCCGAGACCCGTGATGAAGGCGATATTGCAGACGATGTTGAGCACGGTGAGGAGCACGCCGAGGCGGAGCGGGGTACGTGCGTCGCCGGCCGCGCGAAGGGCGCCGCCCACCATGAAGAACAGCAGCATGCCGAGGCTGCCGACGAACATGATGCGCAGGAACGGCAGGGCCTCGGCGCGCACGGCAGGTGCGGCGTGCACGACGCCAAGCAGTGCCGGTGCGAGCAGCCAGCCGACTGGAGCGAGGAGCAAGCCCCAGAGCGCGATCGCGGCGAGAAACGCCTGGTACACGGTGCGATTCACGCGCTCGCGGTCGTTCGCGCCCGCGAAGCGCGCGACCAGGACCCCCATCCCACTGAACACCGACATCACGAAGGCGATCACGACGATGAAGATCTGGATGGCGACGCCGATCGCCGCGTTGCCGGCGTAGCCCACGAACCGGCCGACCAGGGCGTGGTCGACCATGCCCTGCAATCCCCCGATGAGGTTTTGCAGCATCGTGGGCCAGGCGAGCATCCAGAGAGCTCGGCCGATCGGGCCCTCGCCGATCGAGCGGTCGAGCGGCCGGGCGGGGCGGGCAGCGGCCGTCACGTCGCACCCACGGCGCGATGAGGGTCGGGGGCGAGCAACGGGGTCGTCACTGTCCCCTGCGGGCGGCCAGTTTGCGGAATCGCTCCACTTGCTCGCTCGGGGCAAAGTCGTCCAGCTCAAAGAACGGCCGCACCTCGATCTCCGCCTCCCCGCCGTCGAGGGACGGATTGGGGAAGCGTCGGGACCACTCCAACGCCTCCTCGCGGGACTTCACCTGGATGCTCGTGTAGCCCGCGATCAGTTCCTTGGTCTCGGTGAAGGGGCCGTCAACCACCGTGCGCTTCCCCCCCGCGGCGTACTTGATCCGCCACCCGAGCGAGCTCGCTCGGAGGCCCGACGCGTCGAGCAGGACGCCCGCCTTCTCCAGCTCTTCGTGAAACCTCGCCATGTCGGCGAACTGGCGCTCCGTGGGCATCCGGCCAGCCTCGGTGTCCTTGCTCGCCTTGACAATGATCATGAACCGCATGGCCTGACTCCTTCTCGTTGGTGGTCTGCGGGCCGCTGGTCGCGGTTCGCTCTCTAATGTCGAACCAGACTCCCTGGAATCGACACGGTGGGAGTCGGGGTTGACAGGGGTCCCAGAGTCGCTTATTTAACCGATAGGTTAAATAATATGGTTCCCGCCCCCGCCAATGACCGCTTGAGCGCCACGTTCGCGGCGCTCGCCGACCCCACGCGCAGGGCGATCCTCACCCGGCTCGCGAGCGGGGAGCGCTCGGTCACCGAGCTCGCCAAGCCGTTCGCCATGAGCGTGCCCGCCGTGTCGAAGCACCTCAAGGTGCTCGAGCGGGCGGGGCTCGTGGCCCGCGGGCGTGATGCGCAATGGCGCCCCTGCCGCCTGCAAGCGGGCCCCCTCAAAGACATCGCCGAGTGGGCGGAGCACTACCGC
>DATLKW010000272.1:0-3679 GCA_035538175.1 Gemmatimonadales bacterium
CGCGCTGGCGCCCTCCGAGGCGCTGACCGTGTACGGCAACGTCGGCACCTCGTTCGAGACGCCGACCACCACCGAGCTCGCGAACCAACCGAGCGGCGCCACCGGATTCAACCCCACCCTCGAGCCCCAGCGGGCCACGAACTTCGAGATTGGCAGCCGGGGCGACGTGACCGGGCGCGTGCACTACTCGGTGGCACTCTTCGACGCCGAGGTGCGAAACGAGCTCATCGGCTACCAGGCCCCGCCGCCCGCGGCGCCGGGGCGGGTGTTCTTCCGCAACGCCGGGCGATCCCGGCACCGGGGCGTCGAGCTGGGCGCCGCGCTCGAGGTCCTACCCCGCCTCACCGTCGCGACGAGCTGGACCTACTCGGACTTCCGCTACACGAGTTACACCAGCGGCACCCACGTGCTCGACGGCCGCGCCATCCCCGGGATCCCGCAGCACTGGGTCCATGTGCTCGTCAAAGGGCGACCTGCGGTCGTGCGCGGTGGCTGGTTCGAGGTCGAGGAGACGCGGTCCTCGGGCTATTTCGTGAACGACACGCTCAGCACCTACACGGGCGGCTGGTGGACGACGAACGTGCGGCTCGGTTGGAACCAGACGGTGGGGAGCGTCCGGCTCCACCCCTTCGCGGGCTTCAACAACATCTGGAATCGCGCCTACGTCGGATCGGTGGTTATCAACGCCGCCGGCGGACGCTATTATGAGCCCGCTCCGGGGCGGAATCTGTACCTGGGGTTCTCGCTGGGCGCAGGAGAGTAGGCAAGGACATCTCGGTTTCCTCACTGGAGGTGCGTATGAGGTATCGGGCTCGATGGTCCGCGACACTCCTGGTCGCGGGGCTCGTCGCGCCGCCGCTGTGTGGGCAGGGGTCGAGCGGAGTCGCGGACCCGGCCATCCCACCACGCGCGGGCGTGACGCACGACATGCTGGTGCACGCCGCGACGAGCGGCGACTGGCTCATGTACGGGCACAACTACTGGAACAACCGCTTCTCCCCCCTCAAGGCGATCAATACGACGAACGCCCGGCGTCTCATCCCGCGCGCCGTCTACACTCACGGGTCCGCGCGCCTCGGCAGCTTCGAGACGACGCCGATCGTCGTGGGCGGCACGATGTACATCACCTCGCCCGCGACCCCGAACAACATCGTGCGCGCGTTCGACCTGCGGACGCAAAAGCAGCTGTGGGAGTACGAACACAAGAACGCCGCGGTCGCGACCGCCTGCTGTGGCCCGAACAATCGGGGCGTGGCGGTCGCCGGGGGCCTCGTGTACGTCGGCACGCTCGACGACGAGCTCGTGGCGCTCGACGCCGCGACTGGCAAAGAGAAATGGGCCGTCAAGGTGGGCGACGGCCCCGAGGCAGGATACACCGAGACCATGGCCCCCCTCGTGATCGGGGACAAGGTGATCATCGGGACCTCCGGCGCCGAGTACGGCATCCGCGGGTACGTGAAGGCCTTCAACGCGACGACGGGCGCCTTGGAGTGGACGTTCTACACGATCCCGGCGCCGGAGGACGGCGGCTGGTGGGGCAAGTGGTCGAAGACGACGCCCGAGGGCGACGACCTGAAGCGCGACCTCGAGAAGGAGAAGGCGGACTCGGCGAAGTACGCCGACGCGTGGAAGACGGGGGGCGCCTCGGTGTGGATGACGCCCGCCTACGACGAGGCCACCCGCACGCTCTATGTCGCCGTCGGTAACCCGTCACCCGATCTGGACGGCTCGGTCCGCCCGGGCGACAATCTCTGGAGCGAAAGCGTCGTCGCGATCGACGCCACGACGGGCAAGTTCAAGTGGGGCTACCAGGAGGTGCCGCACGACGTGTGGGACTTGGACGCGGTCAGTCCCCCCGTGATTGCGATGGTGGGGGGCAAGAAGGTCGTCGTGCAGGCGGGCAAGACGGGCTTCGTCTACGTGCTCGATGCTGCGACGGGCAAGCTCATCCGGCGCTCGGCGGCGTTCGTGCCGCAGCAGAACATGTACACGCAGCCGACCGCGGATGGGGCCTTCATGCTCCCGGGCGCGAACGGCGGGGAGGAGTGGTCCCCCATCGCTGTGCACCCGGACCTGGGGTACGCCTATACCGTGGGCCTGCATCAGCCGATGCATTACAAGGTCCACTACGCGCCGTGGGAGAAGGGCCGGCTGTGGCTCGGCAGCGCCTTCGTCCGGATCCCCGACGACAAGGGCGGCTACTCTGGTGAGTACGGCAACGTGAACGCGATCAACCTGAACACCGGCAAGATCGCGTGGAGCGTGAAGACCGAGCTCCCGATGATGGGCGGGGCGACCGCGACCGCGGGTGGCCTCGTGTTCACCGGCGAAGGCAACGGCTGGTTCAAGGCGTACGACGCGCGGACCGGCGCCGTCCTGTGGAAGTTCTACTGCGGCGCGGGCGTCAACGCCGCGCCGGCGGTGTTCGAAGTGGATGGCGAGGAGTTCGTCGCCGTCGCGGCGGGCGGGAACTTCCAGATCAGCTACCCGCTCGGCAACTCCGTCTTCGTCTTCGGGCTGCCCAAGGCGGGGATGTAACGCTCGGCCCCCTCGACGGGTCTCTTCTCGGACGGCGATCGCGCTCCGGGAAGGGGCCCGCCGTCGTTTTCTCGGCCGCACTCCGTCGAGGCTCGCCCGTGACCAAGGCGATTTCGCTTGCCAGTGTGCTCACCCTTTGGGGCGCCGGGCTCGCGCCGGGCGCCGCGGCGCAGACCGTGGGAACGCCGACCGTGGACCCGCGCTGGCTCACGGCCGACAGTGCCTCTCGCACGGCCAGCTTCGAGCTCATCGCCGGGCTTACCGGCGCGAACGGAGCCCTAAACTTCGACGGGTTTCACGATGGAACGCTCACGCTAGGCGTACCAGTCGGCTGGACCGTGGTGCTGCACTTCCGCAACCACGATGGGATGCTCCCCCACTCGGCCGAAGTGATCGACGACGTGCATCCCCTTCCCACTCAACCAGTTACACCGGCATTTCCCCGCGCCGAGACGCTCCGCCTCGTCGAAGGGCTAGTCTCCGAACAGACTGATGAGGTCCGCTTTATTGCAAATCAGGGGGGGTCGTACCTAATATTTTGCGGGGTTCCGGGCCATGGGGCGGCTGGAATGTGGATCCGCCTTGTGGTTTCGGCCTCTCTTCGGAACCCGTCCCTCGCGGTCGCTCCGGCCGCTAATCGGTAGGGCTGCGGGCGCGCCCCCGGGCTCCCGAAGGGATGGTAGTCGGGGCTGCCGTGGTTCCGGCAGCGGTGCTGGAGCACGATCGACTCGCTCTCACGAGGAGGTGGGCTCCGCTTTCCTGATCCTGTCAGCCAGTTTCGCTCCCGCACAAGCGCAGGTGAGAAGCTAGACGAGCAGTACTGGTGGGAAGACCACAAAGGACTGAGCAAGTCAAAACTCCCAAGGAGGGGGTCTCGTATGAAGCGTCTCACATTGCTGCTGTTAGGTCTCGCGCTTGGCGTCGTGACGACGGCCAAGGCGCAGGGCCTGACCATGCAGATGTCGAACGGCTGGTCGTTCACGTTCGCCGGCAACGTGAACGCCTTCTGGGTGTACTCGTCGGATTCGACGAGTGCTGGCAAGAACTCGAGCGTTCGCACCGGTCTCTTGCCGGCGTTCGCGACGTTCGAAGCGAAGGGCAAGGAAGCCGGGATGAACCTGGGCATCCATTTCGGGTTCGC
>DATLKW010000273.1:0-9496 GCA_035538175.1 Gemmatimonadales bacterium
CGTCTCGAGGAAAGTGCTCCGCTCGGCGAGCTGCTCGATCGGATAGCCGCGATAGCGGAGAATCCCCTTGTCTCCGTCGATGTAGCTGATGGCGCTGCGACACGCCGCGGTGTTCACGAAGCCCGGATCGTAGGTCTCGAGCCCGGGATCGTCGCCGTCCACCTTGATCTGCCGGAGGTCTAGGGCCCGGATCGTCCCATCTTGGATGGTGAGGTCGTACTGCTTACCGGTGCGGTTGTCGGTGACCGAGAGGGTGTTCTTCGCCACAGGCGGGGCGTCCTGGAGAAGGCTCGGGAAAGATACATGCGCGCGAATGGCGCATGACAGCGGCCCTCGACCCTCCGCACCCCCCCGACGTATCTTGAGCTCGCATGACCCAGGCCACTCCACCCAAGCGAGCCCCGCTCTACCCGACGCGCTCCGCGGCGGGGGCCCTGCTCGGCCAGCAGCTCGCGAGCCGCGGCTACCTCGGGTGCCTGCTGCTCGGCATCACCCCCGAAGGCGTGGAGATCGCCGCCAACGCCGCCAAGGCCATGGGCGCCCAATTCGACGTGCTCGTCGCAGCGTTCATCAAGCTGGGGTCGAACCTGGCCCCCATCGGCGCCATCGCGGAATCGGTGCCGTCGGAGATGGACCCCGATTTCCAGCCGGCGGCCAACCTGCTGGATAAGCTGGCGAGCGCGATCGACGAATCGCGGGCACGCGTTAGTCAGGACCTGATCCTGTATCGCACCCAACGACCGGTGAAGCCGCTCGCGGGTCGCATCGCGGTCATCGTGGACGGGCAGGTGGCCTATCCGTGGAAGGTCCTCGCGGCTGCCAAGGCGGCCGAGCAGCTCGGCGCGAAACAGGTCATCATCGCCACCCCGGTCGCCACTGCGGCGGCGGCCGATCGCATCTCAGCCCGGCACTACGAATTCCTGTGCCCGAGCGTCGTGCTCGAGCCCGCCGGCCACCCAGCCCCCTACGGCGACGTGTCGGGCGATACCCCGGAGCGGCTGCGCTCGATCATGATCGCCCACCAGGCGGCCTGACGCCGCGGACGAGATCTCGCCTCACGCGCCACCCGCCGCCCGCCGCTTAGTCGAGCTCGACCATCCCCCGCTCGAGCCACCGATGCTCCCCCTTCAAGACCTCCTGCGCCAGACGATACCCCGTCTGATCGGTGTTGCGCCACAACTCCCGGAACTTCACCCGGATGCGCTCGCGCGCCTGACGACAGAAGAGGTCGGCGAGCTCCATGGCGCGGCGCCCGGCCGCGGGATCCTCGGTGGCGAGCCAGTGCGCTCGTGAGCATGCCGCCACCATCGCGAAGAGCTCCGCGCCCACGTCCACCAGGCGGAACAACACGGCCTGGCGGTACTCGAGCCGCGGCCCAAACCGCACCATCGCGTGGAACACGCCGCGTGCGAGCCGACGCGCCCCGCGCTCCGCGGCGCGCACATGGCGACCGAGGGGGCCGAGCCCGGCATACTTGGGCCAGAGGCTCCACCCGAGCCAGCGCGACGGATACCACCAGGCGTAGAACATCCCCGCCCGCACGAGCCCGCGCACGCGCGCCGCGAGCGATTTCCCGGGCAGTACCACATCGCCTGCCACCTGGAGGTGCTTGTCCACCGCCTCGCGGGCGATGAACAGATGCATGATCTCGCTCGAGCCCTCGAAGATCAGGTTGATTCGGAAGTCGCGCATGATGCGCTCGACCGCCACGGGGCGCTCCCCCCGGGCCCGCAGCGAATCGGCCGTCTCGTAGCCGCGCCCGCCGCGGATCTGCACGGTGTCGTCGATGATGCGCCACCCCGCCTCGGAGTTGTACAGCTTGGCGATCGCGGCCTCGAGCCGGATGTCATAGCGCCCGCGATCCGCCATCGCCCCGCACAACTCCGCCACCGCCTCCATCGCGAAGGTGTTCGCGGCCATCGCGCCGATTTTCTGTGCGATCGCGTCGTGCGCGCCGATCGGCCGGCCCCACTGCACGCGCTCGCTCGCCCAACGCCGCGAAATCTCGAGGCAGCGCTTCCCCGCGGCCACGGAGGAGATCGGCAGCGTGAGCCGGCCCGTGTTCAACGTGATCAACGCGAGCTTGAGCCCCTTCCCCTCGCCCCAGAGGACGTTCTCGCGTGGCACGCGCACGTTCGTAAACGAGATCACGCCGTTGTAGATCGCCTTGAGCCCCATGAAGTGACAGCGGTGCTCGACTTTGACCCCGGGCCAGTTGGTCTCGACGATGAACGCCGTGATCTGTCGCTTCTCCTTGCCGTTCACGACCTTGGAGGGCGTGCGCGCCATGACGGCCATCAGCTCGGCCTTGGTGCCGTTCGTGCACCAGAGCTTCTGCCCATTCAGGATCCACGCCTCGCCATCCGGGCTCGGGACGGCCAGGGTCTCCATCGCCGCCGGGTCCGACCCGACCCCGGGCTCCGTCAGGGCGAAGGCCGAGATCGCGCCCCGGGCGAGCCGCGGAAAATACTTCTTCTTCTGGGCGTCCGAGCCGAACATCTTGAGCGGCTGCGGCACGCCGATCGACTGGTGCGCCGACAGGAGCGCCGTGATTGAGCCGTCGATCGACGAGACGAGCTCGATCGCCCGCATGTAGGAGAGCTGCGACAGGCCGAGCCCGCCGTACTCGCGCGGAATCTTGATTCCGAATGCCCCGAGCTCGCGCAACCCTTCGATGACCGCGTCGGGGATCTCGCCCTCGCGGTCGATGCGGTCGGGGTCGACTTGCGTGCGCAAGAACTGTTCGAGCTTCGCGAGGAACGGCTGCGCCCGCTGCGCTTCCTCGGCATCCGGCTGGGGGTAGGGGTGAACGAGGTCGAGTCGCAGTCGGCCAAGGAATAAGTCGCGCACGAAGCTCGGCGCGGCCCACTCCGCCTCGCGGGCGGCTTCGGCAACTTCGCGCGCTTCGGCGGCCGTGACTGCCCGTTTCGGGGGCGTGACCGTGGTGGCCATGGAGACCTCCTCCCACCAAACTTAAGCGCCTTGACAGCCAAGCCGCGAGACGGAGATTCGCCTCGCCCGCCAAAGGAGCTCGCGATGCGCCCCCGAGTCCCGCTGCCGCTCGTCACCGCCCTGATCCTGGGGCGCGGTCCCCTCGCCGCGCAAGCGTCGCCCGCCGCCCCCGCCGCGCCCACCCTCGTCAAGGCCGGCCGCCTGATCGACGGCCGCTCGGACACCCCGCAGCCCGCCGTGGGCATCCTCGTCGAGGGCGACCGCATCACCGCCGTCGGGCCGCTCGCGCAGGTCGAGCCCCGCGCGCGCGGCGCCCGGATCATCGACCTGTCGCAGCTGACCGTTCTCCCCGGCCTCATCGATACGCACACGCATCTCCTCCTCCAGGGGGACCCCACCCCCGCCTCCTACGACGAACAGCTGCTGTACCAGTCGATCGCGTATCGCACGCTCGAGGCCGCCCGCAACGCGCGCATCGCGCTGGGACACGGCTTTACGACCATCCGCGACTTGGAGACCGAGGGCGCGATGTACGCGGACGTCGATGTGAAGCGCGCCGTCGAGCGCGGCGTGATCCCCGGACCCCGCATCTTCGCCTCGACCCGCGCCATGGCGCCGACCGGGATGTACCCCATCGTGTCCGACAACTGGGAGCTCGAACTGCCCCACGGCGTCGAGCCGGTGGACGGGGTCGAGGGCGCCCGGCGCGCCGTGCGCGGTCAGGTGGCCCACGGGGCAGACTGGATCAAGTTCTACGCCGACCGTCGTTATTACTTCGGACCGGCGCCGGACTCCGTGTTGCACAGCTGGGTGAACTTCACCGACGACGAGGCGCGCGCGATCGTGGACGAGGCCCACCGGCTGGGCCGCAAGGTGGCCGCCCACGCCATCGGGGCCGACGGCATCGCGGCCGCGCTCCGGGCCGGCGTTAACACCATCGAGCACGGGGACGGGATGACCGACTCCTTGAGCGACGTCCTCCTCGCCAAAGGCGTCTACTGGGTGCCCACGGTGACCGTGGCACAGTACGTCGCGGCGCCCCGCGGCGGCGCCTGGGGCCCCATGGTCGAGCACCAGCGACGGGCCTTCGCCCGGGCCGTGAAGAAAGGTGTCCGGATCGTGTTAGGGACCGACGTGGGTGGGTTCCCCTGGACGGAGCTCAACCAGGCGAAAGAATTCGGGTACTACGTGCAATACGGCATGACGCCAATGCAGGCTATCAAGGCGGGCACCTCGCTCGCCGCAGACCTCCTCGGGCAACGCGACTTGGGCGTCGTCGCGTCGGGCGCCTACGCGGACCTCGTCGCGGTGGCGGGCGACCCCCTCAAGGACGTCACGGAACTCGAGCACGTCCGATTCGTTATGAAGGCCGGGGTCACGTATCTTTCGCCATAGTGCGGCACGCGCTCTGGACTAGCTTCGCCCTGACCTGCGGCGCCGTCGGAGCGGCGGCGGCACAGTATGCCCCGCCCGGCACCGGCGGCGTCGCGGCGTTGATCCACTCCCTCGCCCAACTCGGCGCGACCAAGCGCGTGCTCGTAATCGGCGCCCATCCGGACGACGAGGACACCGAGCTACTCGCGATCCTGTCGCGGGGCATGGGCGTCGACGCCGGCTACCTGTCGCTCACCCGCGGCGAGGGCGGCCAGAATCGCATTGGCCCCGAGCTCGGCCCCGAGCTCGGCATTATCCGCACCGAAGAACTGCTCGCCGCGCGCCGCCTCGACGGCGCCCGCCAGTTCTTCACTCGCGCCTACGACTTCGGCTTCGCGAAGACCGCCGAGCGCGCTTGGCACTTCTGGCCGCGCGATTCGTTGCTCGCCGATGTGCTCGCCGTCATCCGCCGCTTCCAGCCCCAGATCGTCGTCTCGATCTTCACGGGGACCCCTCGCGACGGCCACGGCCAGCACCAGGTGTCGGGGCTCCTCGCGCGTCAGGCGTTCGAGACGCTCCGCGACTCGAGCTGGGGGCCCGTGAAGCTCTACCGCGCGACGTATTTCGACACGACCGGCACGAGCGTCCACCTGAACGGCGGAGCCCTGGATCCGGCGCTCGGCCGGTCCTACCACCAGCTCGCCATGGCGGGCCGCAGCCAACACCGCTCGCAGGACATGGGACAACTCGAGCGCCCGGGCCCGAGCGTCGACCGGCTGGCCTTCGTCGCGTGGCGGGACGCGCGGCGGGGCCCCCAGGACGGCGACGGCTTGTTCGCGGGGGTCGATACGCTGGTCGCGGGGAACCGGCGCTATGCCGCCCTGATCGACTCGGCGCGCACCGCGCTCAACCCCGCTCGCCCTGGCGCGATCGTCCCGCTCCTCGTCCGCGCCCGCCGCGAGCTCGGCGACGCCGACTCGACCCAACAAGCGCTCCTTGACCAGACACTCGCCACGGCGGCCGGCGTCGCGATCGACGGCGTGGCCGACGACGGGATCGTGATCCCCGGAGAGCGCCTCCAGGTCGAAGCCACCGTGTGGAACGCGGGCGATGCCGCGGTGACCCTCGACGAGACCGCGCTCGTCGTGCCAGCGGGCTGGAAGGTCGAACCGCTCGAGGTCTCGGCCTCGCCCGTCCCGGCGGGCGGCGTCCTGACGCGACGGTTCGCGGTCACCGTCCCTCCGGATGCGCCCCGCTCGCAAGCCTACTTTCTCCACCGGCCGCTCGTCCGAGGGCTGTACGACTGGAGCGCCGTCCCGACGGCGTGGCGAGGCCTGCCCTTCGAACCACCGCCCGTCACGCTCGTAACGCGGCTCAGTATCGCCGGCCAGGCCGTCAGGCTCGCGCGCGAAGTCGTGTACCGCTATCGCGACCAGGGCGTCGGCGAGGTGCGCGAGCCGATCCTCGTGACCCGGCCCTTCGACCTGACCGTCACCCCCGGCCTCGTGGTGTCGCCGATCGGCGGGGCGGCGGGTGGGGTGCGGCGCTTCACGGTCACCGTGACGAACCGGACGCGCGGCGCCGCCGGCGCCCGCATCGAGCTGACCGCGCCCGCCGGCTGGGGCGCGCTCCCAGCGGAAAGCCTCTCGTTCGAGCGCGAGGACGAGTCGAAGAGCGTCACCGTGACCCTCCCCCTCCCCCAGGCCCTGCGACCCGGGACCTACCACCTCCGGGCCGCCGCCCTCGGCGCGGGCGGGAAGAGCGAGGGCGCGCTCCAAGTCATCAATTACCCCCACATCCGTCCCCGCGCCGTCGCCCGGGCCTCGAGCGCCGAGCTCGTCGCGGCCCGGCTCGCCCTCCCTGCCGCCACCCGCGTCGGGTACGTGCGCGGCGCGTCGGATCAGGTCCCCGAGGCGCTCGAGGGCGTCGGGGTGCCGCTCGAGCTCCTCAGCCCCGACTCGCTCGCGCGCGGCGACCTCGCGGGTTTCGACGCGATCGTGATCGGCAGCCGCGCCTACGAAACCGAGCCGGCACTCGTCGCGGCCAACGGCCGCCTCCTCGACTACGTCCGGGCCGGCGGCCTCGTGATCGTCCAGTACCAGCAGTATGGGTTCGTCACCGGGGCCTTCGCTCCCTACCCGCTGTCGATCGCACGGCCGCACGATCGCGTGACCGACGAAACCGCGCCCGTCACGCTGCTGCAACCGGCGAGCCCCGTGTTCCATACCCCCAACGAGCTCGGGCCGGAGGATTGGCAGGGATGGGTGCAGGAGCGGGGTCTGTACTTCGCGCACACCTGGGATCCCTCCTACACACCCCTGCTCGAACTCCACGACCCGGGCGATCCGCCGCTCTCGGGCGGGCTCCTCGTCGCGAGCGTCGGGCGCGGAACCTACGTCTACACGGGGTTGAGCTTCTTCCGCGAGCTCCCGGCGGGCGTGGTCGGGGCGTATCGGGTGTTTGCGAACCTGCTGGCGCTGCACCACTAGCCCAATGGGGACCGACAGCGACGGACCGGGCGGACGGGGCGCGACGCGCCGCCGCGCGTCGCTCGTCGGCCTGCTCGTGTTCGGCCTGCTCCCGCTCGCCTGTCGGGGCGACCGCCGCACCCCCCTCACCATCTATTCGCCCCACGGGCGCGATCTCCTCACCCTGCTCCAGCGCCACTTCGAAGCGCTCCACCCCGACGTCGCCGTGCACTGGCTCGACATGGGCTCGCAGGAGGTCTACGATCGCCTGCGCTCCGAGCGCGCCAACCCGCAGGCGGACGTCTGGTTCGGCGGCCCGGCCACGATCTTCGCCCGCGGGGTGGCGGACTCCTTGCTCGAGCCGTTCCGCCCCAGCTGGACCGCGAGCATCGCGCCCCACGGCCGAGCCCCCGACGACCGCTATGCCGCCGCCTACGAGACGCCGGCCGTGATCGTCTACGCGGAGCAGGCCGTGCGCCCGAGCGAAGCCCCGATGGACTGGGACGACCTGCTCGACCCCCGCTGGACGGGGAAGATCCTGATTCGCGATCCGGTCGCCTCCGGGACGATGCGGGCGGTGTGGGGCATGATCATCGAGCGCGGCCTCCGCTCGACGGGCGACACGGCCGCGGGCTTCGGCTGGCTGCGGCGGCTCGACGCCCAGACTAAGGAATACGTGCTTAATGGCTCACTGCTCGACCAGAAAATCATCCGTCAAGAAGGCCTCGTGACGATCTGGGACCTGCCCGACATCCTGCTGAATCGGCGCGACGGCCTCCCGCTCGGCTACACGTTCCCCAAGAGCGGCACGCCCGTGATCGAGGACGCGATCGGCGTCGTGCGGGGCGCGCGCCACCGCGCCGCCGCCCAGGCGTTCGTTGAATACGTGGGGAGTGTGCCGGCCGAGCTCCTGGCGACCCGCGAGGCCTATCGGCTGCCGGCCCGGCGCGACCTGCCCGAGGATTCGCTCCCGCCGTGGGCCCGTGAGGTCCGCCGCGCGATGAAGGTCGCGACCATCGACTGGGACCTCCTGGCGGCCGAGGGCCCGGCGTGGATGCGGCACTGGGACGAAACGGTGCGGAGGAAGGGACGGTGACGGCGTACCTCGAGCTCGAGGGGATCGCGAAGCGCTTCGGGACCACGGTCGCCCTCGATGCCGTGTCGCTCGGCATCGGACGCGGGGAGATCCTCACGCTCCTGGGTCCCTCGGGGAGCGGCAAGACGACCACGCTCCGCGTCTTGGCGGGGTTCGAGCGGCCCGACGCCGGACGGATCGTCGTGGACGGCGAGGATGTCACGACCATCCCCCCCGCCCGACGCCGTTTCGGCATGGTGTTCCAGCACTACGCGCTCTTCCCCCATCTCGACGTGGGCGACAACGTGGCCTTCGGTCTAAGCGGGCTCGACCGCGCCGCGCGTGTGCACAAGGTGCGCGAGACGCTCGAGCGCGTCGACCTCGTCGGCTACGAGCGGCGCATGGTGCACGAGCTCTCGGGCGGCGAACAACAGCGCGTGGCCCTGGCTCGCGCGCTCGCGCCCGAACCGCGCGTCCTGCTCCTCGACGAGCCACTCTCCAACCTCGACCCGGCCCTGCGCGAGCGGACGCGACGCGAACTCCGCGCCGTCATCAAACGCGTGGGCATCACCGCGATGTTCGTCACCCACGAGCAGGCGGAAGCGTTCGACCTGGGGGACCGCGTCGCCGTGCTGCGCCAGGGACGCCTCGAGCAGGTCGGCACGCCCGATGAGCTGTACGAGCGCCCGGTGAGCCTCTTCGTCGCCACCTTCGTGGGCCGGGCCAACGTGTTCCGCGGTCCTGCGGCCCGCGCCCTCGGGGCGAAGAACGGCGAGATCGTCGTCGTGCGGCCCGAAGGGCTGCGTTTCGGCGACGCCGGGATCGGAGGCGTCGTGCGGGAACGCCGCTACACCGGCGCCGCGGCGTTCTTCGAGGTCGAGGGCGACTCGGGCGAGCGCTTTGACGTCCAGGCGGCGCCCGCGGCCGCCCGCGTGGGCGAACGCGTGCGCGTCGACGCCGTGCGGATCCTGAGGTTCCCGGAGCACGGGGCGTGAAACGCGCCGACCTCGCGGGCGGGCTGCTCACGGCGCTGCTCGTCTGGATGGTGGTCTATCCGATCGCCGTCGTCGCGCGGGACGCCACCCTCGGGGGCGGGGGAGCGCTCGGGGAATTCGTCTCGCGCCCCGCCGAGTGGCGCGTCCTGTGGGCGAGCGTCTGGACCTCGCTCGCGAGCGTGGCCCTCGCCGGCTCGATCGGCATTCCGCTGGCGTTCCTGTTCGAGTGGCTCGACTTCCCGGGCCGCAAGACGCTCGGCGCCCTTGTGGCCCTCCCCGTCGTCCTGCCCCCGTTGGTCGGCGTCATCGCGTTCCTGTTCCTGTACGGCGAATCGGGATTCGTCGCCCGGGCCGTCCAGGCGGCACTCCGGGTCCCCCACGCCCCGTGGCAGCTCCACGGCGCGGGCGCCATCCTCCTCGTCCACGCCTATTCGTTCTACGTCTACTTCTACCTGCTCACCCGTGCCGGGCTCGCGAAACTCGATGCCTCCATGCTCGAGGCGGCCGAGGCGCTCGGGGCGGGGCGGCTGCGCGCGCTCGGACGCGTCGTGCTGCCGCTCGTGCGGCCGTCCCTCATCGGCGCCTCGCTCCTGACCTTCATGGCGGCGCTCGGGAGTTTCAGCGCGCCGTTC